>JAGWXK010000168.1 GCA_018969905.1 Bdellovibrionales bacterium | reverse complement strand
CCGATCTCCCGGAAGGCCAGATGGGTATAACGGCGGATCAAGTACATGGCGATCTGGCGGGGGAGCGAAAAGTTCTTGGCCCGGGAAACACCCTTCAGGTCCTTGATCTTGATGTTGAAGTGTTTGCACACGGCATTCAGGATCATCTCGACCGTATAGTCCTGGCCTTCCTCGGGGATCGAGTTTTGGAGTACCTGCTTGGCAAGATCCAGCGTGATCTCGGACCCGGTCAGGGATGCGAACTGCTGGAGTTTGACCAAGGCGCCGTGAAGGTTCCGGACCGTGTCTTTCACATAGGTTCCGAGGAAGCTCGCAACCTCGTCCGGAAGGTAGATGTCATCGGATTCGGCTTTCGCCTTCAGGATCGCAATGCGGGTTTCGATTTCGGGCGGACGGATGTCCGCGACCAAGCCCATTTCAAAGCGGGTCCGGATCCGTTCTTCGAGTCCGTCAATGTCCTTCGGGGCCTTGTCGGAAGTGAGAACGATCATTTTCTTCATCCGGTGAAGCGTATTGAAGGTATGGATGAACTCCTCCTCGGAGCGGTCCTTTCCTACGATGAACTGGACGTCGTCAATGAGCAACAAATCGACATTTTCGCGATATTTCGCACGAAAATCGCCCGATTTTTTGTGTTGGAGGCTTTCGATGAACTCATTCACGAAATTCTCCGCTGAAATGAAGTGGGCCCGGATCTGGGGATACTTCTTTTTGATGTGATTCCCGATCGCATGGAGCAGGTGGGTTTTGCCCACGGCGGGCTGCCCGTAAATAAAGAGCGGGTTAAACTGAAACGCTGGATTCTCGGCGGTGGAAAAAGCCGAGGCGTACGCAAATTGATTGGAAGGACCCACAATATAATTGTCGAAGGTCTGCGTCGGATCGACGTTGTCTTCCATCGGAGCCGAAAGGGAGCCCCGGGTCTGGAACGATCCCCGTGCGGGTGCGGAAGGCTCAGCCGCGGCAAAGAGCTCAAGGTCGGCCACGGAAGGGGGTGCCAGGGGATTGCTTGCAACTTCTTGAATGACTTGGGTTTTTTCTTCCCCGCTTGCATCCTCTCTCAGGACTTCGATGGAAATCTCGCAACTTTCCCCGAGAACCGTCGTGATGGCCGATTCGATGTCGTGCTTGAAGGTGCTTTGAATGAAATTTTTGTAAAAAGTGTTGGGTGCGGAGAGACAAACCCGCACCTTTCCCGAGCCCAGGCGCTCGGCCTTGTTCCATTTCAGGGGATCAAGCCAGAAGCGCACTTCGTTGGGATCGGAGTGGTGAATCAGGATGTGCTGGTACGTGGAGGCCCAAAGATTCTGAGTTTGATTCATGTGCTGATCGGTTCCGCTAACGAATGAGTAGCAGGAAGCTAGCACGAAGCCTTTCCCCTGACAAAGGGTTTGGTGGATAGCTCGGTTGACAAATACCGTACTGATCCGTTAAAACATGGGTTCCACAAAATTTGAGTCGAAGGATTAATTTATGAAACGCACATTTCAACCCTCCCGCAAGAAGAGAACGAAAACCCACGGGTTTCGCGCACGGATGGCCACTGCCAACGGGCAAAAGGTTCTGAAGCGCCGCCGTTCCCGCGGCCGCAAGAACCTCGTTCCGACCGTTGCCGCAAAATAATCCGCTTTGATGGATTTTCCCAAGTCCGTGCGGGTCAGAAACCGCTCGGAGTATTTGAGATTTTTCGAAGGCAGTGAAATCAAAAGACTGGGTGTTTGCACGATCTTCCGGATCGAAAACACCCGGGGAGTTCCGCGCCTTGGAATGACCATCAAGGCGCGCGTGAACAGCGTGCAGAGAAACCGGATCAAACGACAGATCCGGGAAGCATTCCGGGCAAACCGGGTCCGGCTGAAGGCCCACGACTA
>JAGWXK010000167.1 GCA_018969905.1 Bdellovibrionales bacterium | reverse complement strand
AACGCTTTTAAATGAGGTTTATTTGAAGCAGTTTGCAACAAAGCATCCGCCCACTTCTGGCTACAGCCTCGATTCAAGGGCTCTTCGTGGACTTCTTGCCTATCGCGAGGCTTTGGCTTCCGAGAAAAATGGTGTAAAGTCCCCGAAATGAACGCACTTCCAGTACGTGTCCGATTTGCCCCTTCCCCCACTGGTTTTTTGCACATTGGGGGAGTTCGAACTGCCCTCTTCAACTATTTGTATGCCCGACAGCACCAGGGCAAATTTCTTCTTCGGATCGAGGATACCGACACGGATCGGTCGGAACAGCGGTTCACCGACGATATCTTGAGCTCCCTAAAGTGGCTTGGGATGGGGGCTGACGAACCAATCCTGTATCAGTCCAAGCGTCTTCCGATTTATCAGGCCTCAGCAGAGGACTTGATCACCAGGGGACTTGCCTATCGTTGCACATGTACCGAGGCAGAGGTCGAGGCCGCACGTGAGCAAATGATCAAAGACGGAAAAAAGCCGATGTACGCTCGAACATGCAGGGAAAAAAACCTGCCCGCGGGTAATCGCCCATATGCGATTCGAGCTAAGTTTCCGCTGACCGGCGTCACTTCCTTCAGGGATCTGATTCGTGGGGAAATTTCGTTCCCCAATGAAGACCTTGATGACTTTGTCATGATCCGTTCAAATGGAGTACCCACCTATAATTTTGTTGTGGTGGTGGATGACATTGAAATGAAGATCTCGCATGTGATCCGAGGCGATGACCATATCAACAACACTCCAAAACAGATCTTTCTTTATGAAGCGCTGAAGGCTCATAAACCGATTTTTGCCCATTTGCCGATGATTCTTGGGCAGGACAAAAAGAAACTTTCAAAGCGGAACGGCGAAACCTCCACCAATGCGTATCGGGAGCAGGGGTATCTTCCCGAGGCGCTCTTGAATTTTCTGGTTCGTTTGGGATGGAGCCACGGGGATCAGGAATTGTTCACAATGGAGGAGATGATCGGGCTTTTTAATCTTGAAAATGTCCAGGTCAGTGGCGCGGTATTTAATACCGAAAAGCTTCTTTGGATTGCGGGAGAGCATTTGAGAAGAGCCGATCCAACGCGATTGATTCAAATTATAAAGGAAGATTTTTCGAAATCCTTTTCGGCGGCATCTTTTTCGGCTCTCGATACGACATATGCCTTGAGCTTGATTCCGCACCTGCAACCAAAAGTGAAGCTGCTTCCCGAGCTTGCCGGCCAGCTTGATCCTCTTCTGGATCCGGGAGTGAGAGCGGTTGATGCTTCTTCCCTGAAGTGGAACAGGGATGAATCCATCAAAGCCAAAATCAAGGAGGCAATTTTGAGTATAAAGGGAGAGTTCCAGGCAAAACTCTCCGGGAGTTCTTCAGAGATCCTTGCTTCTTGCGGCGTCGATCATGCAGTGGTGGATTCTGTTTTTAGGGCAACCTGCGAACGGTTTGGATTGAAGCTTGGGGAATTGACCCAGCCACTTCGCCTTTTTATCACAGGACATCCGTCTGCCTCCATTGGTCTTTTCGACCTGCTGCCCTTGATGCCCTGGAAGACCGTTTCCGAAAGAATTGAGGCTTGCTTGAAGGCTTGAGAGCTTTCGATTTAGAACCTCATTTCAAAAGACGCATATGCCATGCGTCCGGGGAGCGGATATCCCCGGATCATCTCGATTCTTGAATCAAGTAGGTTGTCCAGTCCAAGGGTAATCTGGATTTGGTTGTTTGGCGAATAGCTGACTTTTTCTCCAAGCAGGACATAGGCCGGGAGGGGGCTGCCATCAAACTCTGTAGAGTGCCCCATCCATTTCAACTGAGTGCTTAGGCTAAGTGAGTCACTTGGAATCAGGCTTACTGTTCCTCCA
>JAGWXK010000090.1 GCA_018969905.1 Bdellovibrionales bacterium | reverse complement strand
ACTTTGTTTTCGCTCCCGGCTCCACCTCGGCTTCGATCACCCTGACCCCTGTGAACAATTCGGTGAGCAATGATCTGAAAAACGTGATTTTGTCCCTTCAGCGGTCAAACAACTCACCTTTTGATTTTGTTTCAAATGAAAACCGCGCACAAATCCTGATCCGTGACGAAGACGGTCCGGTCCGCATGGGCTTCGCCCCCATTCTGCCGGGTCTGATTGCCAACTCGGGAACGAATCTCGCTCTTTCTTTTTCGGAATCAAGCGGAAACATCCAGATCCCGGTCATGTTGAGCAAGCCTGCAGCCAGCTCCGTTTCCGCATCGGTGACTCTCGTTGCCAATAGTTCTGCCGTTTCGGGAACGGATTTCGTGCTCATGACCCAACAAGTAAGCATCCAGCCGGGCCAGGTCAGAAGCACCGTTTCGTTTTCATTGATTGATAATCTGAACTTCAAGGGAAACCGGGGCTTTGCAATCGTCCTTGGCAACCCCAATGGAGGTGCTTCTCTGGCCGGAATCATCCGCGTTGATGTCGGCATTACGGACAATGAATCCGCACCCAGCATTCAGTTTGAAAACAGCGGAATTGTTCGAAACGAGGACTCCGGCGAGGTCACGATTCCCGTCTCCCTGAGTTCTCTCAGCGTTGCGAACATCAGCATAAACGGCTCCATCGGAAGCGACTCCGGAGGCACCGTGCTTCTGGGTGATGCGATCCGCGGGGAGGATTTCAACGTCATCAGCGCATCAAGCTCGATACCCGCAGGATCGGTTCAAGGGTTTTTCCGGATCAACCTCATCAATGATACCTTGAATGAAGACAACGAATCGGTTGTGGCCCTCTTGAACAATGGCTCTGCTGCCGGTGGCGCTTCCATCAATGTGGTGGGTCGAAGCAGAAGCACGGTTGAGATCAGGGACAATGATCCGAATCCTGTCGTTCAGTGGACTTCAAGCTCCCAAACGGTCGCTGAATCCTCAGGCAAAGCACGGATTGTGGCAAGCATCGGTCAGGTGGCCGGGAAAAACGTTCGCGTCCCTTTCCGAATCAGCGGCAGTGCTGAGCTGGAAGTGCATCACAACCTCACTCCGAGCGAACTGATCATTCCAAAGGGCCAATCGGAGGGTGTACTTGAGGTTCCTCTGGTTCTTGACTCAAGAACAGAACCAAATCAAACACTCATTGTGACCCTTACCGGGGATGGAAACGCCGCTCTTGGTTCGAGCTCGGTCCACACCCTGACCATCACGGACGAATCGGGATTCACTCCGTCCCTGGCTGCCTTCCAATCGACTGTCTGGACCTATGTTCGATCCCAACAGTGTTACACCTGCCACAAGCCGGGTGCTCCAGCAGAGTTCGCGCCCTTCGCCTCCGACAACGCACAGGATGCTTTCAATGCAGCCGTAACCCGTACCAATTTCACGAACATCCCCCAATCCCTTCTCGCAACCAAGCTGGGTTCGGGAACACATCAGCAATTCTCTTCTCTTGCTCCTGTGATGATCACCCAAATCACAAACTGGTTGAATCAAAGCGGAGGAGCGGGCGGCTCAAACAGTGGGGGCTCCACGGGTGGTGGCTCCTCGGCCGGTGGCGGGTCTGACCTGGCTGGAAACGGTTCGGTAGGGATCCAGGATTTCCTGCAAGTCGAGGCCGCCCTTTCGAGCGCAACCGAGATCCCCATTCCTGCTTTGAATTTTCCAGGCACCTACCACATTCTTCGGGCCAACATTTCTTCGGACGGCGATCCGACCGGGATTTCGGCTCCAATGGCCGGAGCCTACATCGGTGTCGGTGCGCACTACTGCAAGGCGATGATTGATGAGGTTTCAGGATCCAGCACCAACAAGCGCGGTTTTGACCGGATTTCTGGATTGAACAACTTCAACGCGACTGCAGCGAACTTCAACCAGACCATGCAGACCGAAGTCATTCAAAAATTCGCGGAAATGTTCTGGCAGCGACAGGCGACTCCCGCCGAGGTTTCTGAAATCCTCTCACTGGTCGGTGATCTCAGGACTTCAGGCCCAAGCCTCACCACCAAAGTTCTCGGAACCGCGATGTGCTCTGCAATTTCAGGTTCTGTTGAGGCAATCGACAATTAACAAAGGAACAATCCATGAATCCAAAAAAGAAATTCAATCAGCTGAATCTTGATCCAGATCATGCACGCCCCATCACGCGACGGGACTTCATCGGTCACGGGCTGATGTCGGGATTTGCAATCTCGATGGTACCCAGCACCCTGCTTGCAATGCTAAAGGCTGACATCGCACATGCCCAGACCAACTGTCCTTCGGGGGTCAGTGCCAATGGACTCCTCCCCTTGGTGGTGATGGACATGGCGGGAGGCTTGGGACTTGCCTCCAATTTCATGGTGGGAAAAACGGGAGGTGCGCAGGACTACCTCAATTCCTATGATCTACTTGGAATTCCGGATGGCATGAATCCAAAGAACGTATCAGGCCAGGTGGAAACCCGTTTCGGTGCCCCCATGCACCTCACACTGAGCCGTTTCCTGAGTGGAATGAATTCCGTGATGAGCGAGGCTGCGAGGGCAAATACAAAAATCATGACCATTTGTCACTCCTCAATGGATGATTCAAGCAATAACCAGCTCTCCCCGCTCATCGTAGCGGCCAAGGCCGGACTTGTGGGTTCGGTGCTTCCCACCGGACTCGGAGTCCGTGCAAGTCAGTCGGGAGGAAACTCCACTGTTCCCGTGGCTGATGCCGCATTGAAACCCCTTCCAATTTCGTCTGGCTCCAACCTGGTCAGCGCCATCACCATGGGTGATGCCCTGACCGGGCTTTCCACATCGCAACGCGCCAGGATCGCGCGTGCTGCCTCAAATCTGAGCAACTCCCAAGTCTCAAGGTTCGAGTCGATGTCGCAGGGGCAGCAGTTCAAGATTCTTGCCGGATGCGGATACCTGAAAAACTCGGATGTGATCAACAACTCCTCGGGAATCGATGCCTCCCAGAACGAACACGCCCGTGCCGTTTACAGCGGGGTGAACAACAACGGGCAAAACATCGAAGCTTCGGGGGCGAATGCTGCGGCAGTATTCAACACATTGATGGGGAACGTCGGCCCCAGCGCAATCGTCGTGGGCGGTTGCGATTATCATGGAAATCCGCAAGCCACCACCGATGCAAAGGATCAGGAGTGTGGCGCGACCCTTGGAAAAATCATCGAGCTTGCCCATCGGCTCGGAAAGCCCGTTGTGATCGCAGGAATTTCGGATGGAGGAATCGCCTATCTGAAGGGTGAACGGACAGCGAGATCCGACTCCGGAAACCGCAGCCTTGCGTTCCTTGCGTGCTACAAACCGGGCGGTATTCCCGCCCCGCTGAAATCCCAAATCGGATCCTACACCGACGGCCAGGCTGCGATCCGTGACAATTTCTTTGCAACAAATCCTTCCATGGTCGCCTACATTCTTGCGATCAATTACCTGAATCTGTCCGGCAGGATGAACCTGGTGGACTCGGTGATTCCTCAAAGCTTCCCAAGAGACAAAATCAACGAGATCCTTGGTTGGGCTAGGACTTGAACATCTTGATCGCCTTCAGGCGCTGTTCCTTGTGATCGACCAGCGGATCAACATAGCCCCGGGTACCACCTGAAAAAAGACCGTCCTCGTCATGGGGCCAGTGAATGCGTTTTGCATCGAGGTGCTTTAGCTCAGGAACCCACTTTTTGATGAACTCCCCTTGTGGATCAAAACGCTCGCTCTGGGACACCGGATTCATCACCCTGAAATAGGGCTGGGCATCACAGCCAGTGGACGCGCTCCACTGCCAACCGCCATTGTTTGCCGAAAGCTCGTGATCCAAAAGCTGTTCCGCGAAATACTTCTCCCCTTCTTGCCAATGAATGAGAAGGTCCTTGGTTAAAAACATGGCCACGATCATCCGAAGGCGATTGTGCATCCATCCGGTTTCATTGAGCTGCCTCATTGCCGCATCGACAATCGGGTACCCCGTGCGCCCCTCGCACCAGGCTTTGAAATGTGCGCGATTCCACTCCCACTTCAAGGAATCATATTCCGGCTTGAAGGCGCCCTTTTCGACGTGGGGATACTGATCAAGGATCATCATGTAAAACTCGCGCCAGATCAGTTCATTGAGCCAGGTCTTGGCCCCCTCTGACAGGTGTTTCGCGCAATATCGGACGGCTTGCCTTGGCGAGAGGGTTCCAAACCTGAAATGAACGGAAAGGCGGCTTGTGCCTTCGATCGAAGGGAAGTCACGATCGGTTTTGTAGTTTGCGATCACCTTTGAAAAAGACTTAAGGAGTGTCCGAGCCGCCTCCTCGCCGCACTTTCCACTCCCACCCGCCACAGAAACGCCTCGGGTCGGCTCCTCAAATCCAAGTTCCGAGAACCGGGCGTTCCGGTCCCGGATCAGGTCCTTGCTTGCGAGCTTTTTAAGATCAGGCCGGTATTCTTTCAAATGTTCCGCGCGATTGGACTCGAGAGCCTTGAGCCAGGCTCTCGAGTACGGCGTGAACACCTTGTAGGGGCTTCCCCCCCCGCTTAGGATCTCGCGTCGCTCGAAGATCACCTGATCCTTGAAGGAATGAAAGGCGATGCCCGTTTTCCTGAGCTCCCGCTCGACATGGGCATCGCGAAGTTTTGCCATCGGCTCATAATCATGATTCAAGAACACAGCCTGGGCCTTGAGTTTGGCTGCGACCTCTGGAATTGCATGTGCCGGATTACCGCGCACGACAAGTAGCCTTGATCCCCGCTCCTGCAGTCGGGCATCGAGTTCATCCAGACATTCCTGGATGAACTGCACCTGACGGATATTTTTGAACCCCTTCAAAAGCACTTCATCGATCACAAAAACGGGGATCACCTCGCCCGAATGCGCACAGGCTTCAAATAGCGCCCGGTGATCCGAAAGCCGATAATCACGTCTGAGCCACACGAGACTTCTGGTATAACGGCTCATGAAAAGTGCACTCCCAGCATTTCCATCAAAACGTGGGAGCCAACATAGATCAGTCCCCCAAGAGCAATCCAAGCCGGTGCAAAACGCAGCTTCAGTGCGGTTGGAAGAAGCTGCACAAGAGTCACAAAAATCAGGATCCCGCTTGAGATCGCAAGAAAGGTGTTTTCAAAGCCCGTGATGAAGTAAGGGATCAGCGAACCCAAAACAAAGCTTCCCCCGATGAACAGCAGGACTTTTTTCGCAGACCTGAGACTTGCGCCTCCGGCAAGCGCCATGGCGCCCGAGAGCACTCCTTCCGGCAAAAGATGCAGCACCACTCCAATCACCATGAGAACCCCAAGTTTTCGATCCACCGCTTGCACCGAAGAGAGCGCGATGCCATCAAAAAAAGAGCAAATCATGAAGCAGGCGATCGCGGAGCAAACCTCGCCCGTTCCGAGCACTTCCAGGTGAGTGTGTCGATGAAGATGAGCGTGTTCATGCGAGTGGTCGCAGTGAGCCGCCTCTTTCAAGTCGTGGTGATCGTGATGATCATGCGAATGTCCGTGCATTCCGTGGGTGCCATCATCATGGACCTGCTCATCGTGGGTCTCGATGTGAGAGAGGGCTTCCTCATCGGGGTGGAAAAAATGTTCCACGAACCTGAGCCTCGGCACTCCGTAGCGCTCAAAGGCGATGACGATCACCATTCCCAGAAGGGACCAGGCAAAAAATGCGCGTGGACCCGAGGGAAACGTCACGAGGTTCTCGGGCAAGAGATCAATGAAGAGAACCGCCATCATGAAACCGGTGGCAACCGCGATGAAAACCTGCAGGCGATCCATGTTCACATGGCGTCCGGCGCCCCCCATGATGAGCATTCCAAGCACAATCATCAACAGTGCAATCACGATCGAAAACAAAAGAAGTAGCATGGAGAAATCCTAGCGAATTTGACGGGTAAGAGCAATGAGGATAAGCTCCTCGATGCTTTGGAACCAAGTCTTGAAATCCTTCATGAATCAGACGACTTTGTCGTGATCAACAAGCCTGCGGGCTGGCTCAGCATCCCCGCACGCGAACCCAAAGCAACGGATCTCGTCGTATCTGAATTCCTGGCCCGATCTCAATCGCTCACCCCCTTCATCGTCCATCGCCTAGACAGATTTACAAGCGGAGTCATGATGATTGCAAAGACCAAGGAATTTCATCGGATCGCAAATGAGTGGTTCCTGAATCGCACCGTAAAAAAGAGCTATCACTTCCTGGCATCTCCTCTACCCTCGCGTCCCGCGATTCAGATCAGAACCCCGATTCAAGGAAAGCCATCACTTACCCTCTTTGAGGTACTCGAAAAAACCGAATCTGCATTTTATGGCAAGGCCACTCCGCTGACCGGGCGTTTTCATCAGATCCGTGAGCACGCGTCTGAAGCCGGGTTTCCACTTTTGGGCGACCGCGCCTACGGAGGAGGACCGGGTCCGCGGGTGTGCCTGCATGCTCATACTCTGGAAACGCCAAGGGGCATTTTTGTCGCGCCCCTGGCTAAGGATCTCGCGGATTTCTGGAAGGAGCTAAGGGAATGAAAGATCTTCAATTCGCACTCGAATACCGAAAAAGCATTCATGCCGATCACAACACCGAAGCTCTTCGGATTTTTTACGGCCCGGGAGAAAGTCGGCATCCCGAGCTTTCCGAGATCGCGATTGATCGATTCCGCGATCACTTCTGGATCACGCAGTGGAAAAAGGTTTCAAGCGCAGCCCTCTCGGCCGTTGCCGAGTTCCTGAAGACTGAATTTGGGAGCGAATTCAAAGCTGCCGTCCTCATGGATCGCTCTGAAGTTGCATCGGATGCCGAGGCGACTCCCCTGCTTGGAACTCCGTTTGCTGGCCGTTTTGAGGTTCGGGAATGGGGTGTGACGTATCTTGTGCAGATGAGTGCGACAAAACATCCAGGGCTCTTTTTGGATCACGCACCGCTCAGAAAATGGCTCATCGGCACACAAAGCACTAAAGCCGTTTTGAATCTGTTTTCCTACACCGGAAGCCTCTCGGTCGCAGCGGCAAAAGGCGGGGCAGCTCAGGTCACGACCATTGATCTTTCGAAATCCACGATCGAATGGGCCAAAGAAAACTGGAAGCATGCGGGACTTCCTGACTCCTCGGGCGATTTCATCTATGGCGATGTGTTTGAGTGGCTCCCGAAGCTTCAAAAGCGCGGGGCGCAGTTCGATACGATTCTTTGCGATCCACCTTCGTTTTCAAGATCCAAAAACGGAACATTCTCGACCCAGAAGGACACTGCCAGACTTCATGAAGCAATCTTGCCGCTCTTAAAGACGGGCGGAATCCTCATTACTTCGATCAACTCTGAGAACCTGTCCGAGCGGCAGTTTTTGAAAGACATTGAAGACGCCGCAAGCCGAACGCTGTGCGGACTTCGAGTGATTTCCAGGATCGATCTTCCGCCCACCTTTCCCACCCAAGGGGAGCTCTCCATGCGGTATTTGAAGGGGTTTTTCCTGATAAAGACCGATCCCTGAACAGCCGAAACCAGGTTCATTGCGTGGCTGATTTGGAGTGACCACCGCTTTGACAGTTCACTCCGATCCTGCTCACCTTTTAGACACTGGCCCCTTTATATGGGCTTACGGGTGGCACACTCCTCGCTTTATCTCTCGGTAAGAGGTTTGAGAGATGAGAGTTTTCAACTTTTTCAATTTAAGTCTGGTTTTTGTCGGGTCATTGACCCTTGCCTCGCCATTTGCTTTGGCTTCGTCTCCAACCGCCGCGCCCACAAGGCATGGCCTTAAGGTTCATGTACTCAACAACCTCGACCCCTCCGAGGCAAAGCTCGCCCTGAAGTCGCTTTCCCGCCTTGGCTATCAAGCCGTACAAAGCCCGCTCTTTACGGAAGCCTCGCATGCGGTAGTAATCACAAAGACGATCGGAACCAAGCTCCAGACCGCGAGCGTTTCGTTTGAAATTCTGGAATTGAAACAAAACGAAGTTCTTCCGAAGACCCTCTTTGAGATCAAAGAAAGCCCAAGCATTGAGAGCCTGATGCTCAAAGCCCCCAAGCCCGATCAAGTCAGACTCATGAGTCCCGAGACCGGAAAACCCGTGGCAACCATCAACTAGTCTGCGCTGAATCAGTTTGTGCTTCTGTAGAAACCGAAGTTTGAGCCACTGCCTCGATCGGAGCAGAACCTTGAAGCGTGGTCGCATTCTGTCCCTTCAACACCAATCGCAATTCGCCGGCACCCTTTGGTCCGCGAGGAGCCCTTGGCTCCCCACTGCGTGGCTTTGGTTCGCCACGTGGCTTTGGAGCACGCTTTTCACGCGGTGGACGCGCGGGCTTTGTTGCCACTCCAAGTCCGGTCGATACAAATCCAGGCGCTCCGGGATTACGGGGAGCCGAAGGCGCAGCATCGCGAACTTCACTGCGCGGACGATCACGCCCAGATCCTCGTCCATCACGTCCGCCACCATCACGTCCGCCACCATCACGTCCGCCGCCGCGTCCTTCACGGCCTCCACCACGGCCCGAGCGGAAATCACGATCGTCACGCCCACCGCGCGCGGGAGCGCGACCCGCTTCTGGAAAATATTCCACAAGATAAAAGTGGCCTTCGCGCTCAATGTAATTTTCCGGAACTTTCTCGGTCTCGGATGCCTTCACCGCAACCACCACCCGTTTTACGCGATCCACGCGGGAGCTCGTCATGTCGACCACATTTTTGTAAAAGCCGACTTTTGCTTCATCGAGTTTCAAAAGCTCGTTCACGCGAGCCTCGATCTCCTCTTCGGATTTTCCTTCCGTCGCAAGTGCGGCTTTCTTGGTTACGGCTTCTTTCAATACAAATCCTGAGAACTCGGTAAGCGTTTTCATAGACCCAGGAATCTAGGATGGATCTAGCGCAAAGTCAAACCAAGGAGGTGTTCGGGGAGGCCCCGGTAGGAATACTCCAAAAACACATGATCGCTGATTTTTAGCCCAAGTGCGCCCGAAAAACGCGCATACAAAAGCGGATCCGTTGTGCCACGGTAACGGAATCCGTAGGAGGCCGAGAGCTGGAACCGATCGGAGTGAAAGGTGATCCCGGGCTTCACCACTCCGTGACTCGTTGAGGGATCAAGCGCCCCGTCCACCACCAGGTCGATCGCGGGATCGAGCATGAAAGTAAGCCCCGCGCCCACTACATCAATCCCGTTTTGGACTCTGGGAACCATGAGCCCGAACCGCACCGCGCGAACGGGCTCAAATAAAAGCCCGACGGTATACGATCCTGTGGAACCGCTCAAATGCCGCCCCGAAATCCCGAGCCTGAGCCTAAGTGCATCGATGTTTCCACCAAGACCCCATTGAACGGCACCGATTCCCGAGGAATAGGCTCCCGAATCAAATTGTGAATACTCGATTCCGCCCCCGATGACAGAAGACCCGAAAAGCACACCTCCTGAAGCGCGAATGGGATTCAGGTCACTTCCGAAAGCTGCAGCCCCCGCTTGAAACTTCAGTCGTTGATTGTACGAGAGACCCGCAGGGTTCTGACCCTTCAGTCCCTCCCAGAAACTCGGAGAAGACACCCCCTGACCGTTTGAAATCATGGTCTGATCCTCGCGACCGTAACTTCCGTAGGCCAGGGCAAGACTTGTGGTCAGAATTCCAAAAACCAGAGAAAGAACAAGGAAATGACGTGTTTTCATCAGAAGGGCCTCCGTGGTTCTTTCAGGATAACCTTGCGATTTCGAGAGGCAAATCGTGGGTTTTCTGACGACTTTCGCCTTTCTATTTTTATCCAATTCCCCTATAATCGAGGGTCTCTATGAGCATGGTGTATTTTATCCCCTCTTCCCAACGCAAAATCGCTCTCGCAGCAGCCCAGGCTGAGGACGAGCCCGTGCTCGTCATTGGAGGCACCGGAACCGGGAAGGGCGCGCTCGCAAAATGGATTCACAAAAACTCTCCGCGCGCGGCACTTGCCTGTGTGATGGCAACCCGCGATCGACCGCTCGCAGAACAGATACGCGAATGCAAAGGCGGGACTCTGATCATTGATGACATCACGAACTATCCGGTGTCAGAGCAGATGGTGATCTTGAATTTTCTAAAAACCAAGGCGATTCCTCAGGGCCAAAAGGGCGGACCGATGGTGCCGATGATCGCAAACGTCCGGATCATTGCAACAGCGGTTCCCCAGATCGATTCGCGCGCGCGTGCCGGAATGTTCAACGATGAGCTTCTCTTGCGCCTGAGCAAGAACCGAATCGAGATGCCGAACCTTGCCGAGCGTGAGGATGAGTTTGAAGACATCGCGATGGGAATTCTCCAAGAGATCACCCAGGAGCTTCACAAAGAATACATCAAGGGTTTTTCTGAGACCGCCTGGCGCAAGCTTCGCGAGTATGATTGGCCGGGCAATTTGCGCGAGCTTAGGAACGTTCTTCGCATGGCATCGGTTGCCTGCGAATCCGAGCGCGTGGAGATGAAGGATCTGCCGGATTTCGGCCATGACAAGATCAACTTCCAGGCCACCCGCTCCGAGTTCGAGAAGATTTACCTGAGCGAGCTCTTAAAGAGCTTCAACCACGACCTCGACAAGACGGCACGCGCCGCGCGCATGGAACGCGTGACGCTTCTTGAAAAATTAAAGCTCCTTGGATTGATTCACTAAGATTGATTCATTTTTGGATTGAACCCCAACACATCCACTCATTCGCAACGTTCCTGGCACATGAATGATTCCAACCCAATACCATGCTGTTTGGGGATGTACTGGCTGAAAAATTAATTTCTTGGTAAATAACCAAGCTCGGCATTGCAGTTGACGGTGAGCCAGAAGCTGGCAACGATCCTGAGACCTGTCCATTCGAGTTCAAACCCCAACAAACGATTGCTTTTTCGGAACCCGTTTGTCCCTTTACACAGGTGTGAGAGCCACCTGCCGCCACTTCATCCAAAGTCGTAATCATCGGCGAATCTACGATTTGGTTCAACTCAAATGCCGGCACAGGAACTGAATAGGAGCCGACCATCTCGCGGGGTTTCGCCTGCCCGGATGAATTTGAGCCCCAGCACTTTACAATTCTACTAGTGCCATTTTCTGCCATCCCGATCAGCGCACAGGTATGATTCCCGCCTGCGGAAATCGAGAGTATTCTACGCCCGGCGTTCAGCTCATTTGTACTGATCAAATTAGTGACTGTCACAGGTACGTTATCTGATGAAGGAACAAAGGCTCCATTCCCAAGCTGCCCGAATGCATTATTGCCCCAGCACCGAACCTGCTTCCCACCAACATCACCAACAGGTCCAAGCAGCGCACAGGTGTGATTCCCGCCTGCGGAAATCGAGCGTATTTCATCCATAAAACCCAAAACAGAAACCGCTACAGGTGTTGCAGAGTATGAAGAAGAAGCAATCCCAAGCTGTCCAAAATTGTTTTGGCCCCAGCACTTTACAATGCTACCGGTGCCATTTGATCCGATCCGCGCACAGGTGTGATTCCCGCCTGCGGAAATCGAGAGAATCGATTGATTGCCCGAAATCAAATTGTCCACAGTACTCAATTGATCGGGAGGAAAACTTTGAATGTTGTTACTTCCAAGCTGCCCGAACATGTTTTGACCCCAGCATTTGACTAGATTACCAATGGCATTTCCATTCAAGGCACATGCGTGGTTTGCCCCCATCGAAACAGAAATCAAACTGGTGAACCCAGAACCAAAATTTGGACCTATTGCAGTATCTTGACTGCTTGACGCATCCCCAGAAGAATCAGATGAGCATTCGATTGAGACCTCATTTCTAATGGAACAAAATTGTTGTGCCAAGAGCGGCGTAGGCGTAGGCGATGGCGTAGGCGATGGCGTAGGCGATGGCGTAGGCGATGGCGTAGGCGATGGCGTAGGCGATGGCGTAGGCGATGGCGTAGGCGATGGCGTAGGCGATGGCGTAG
>JAGWXK010000089.1 GCA_018969905.1 Bdellovibrionales bacterium | reverse complement strand
CGGGCCTCACAAACGCCATTGCAATTTCGGCAGGTGCATACCACACCTGCGCACTGCTTTCAGATGGCACAGCTCGATGTTGGGGATGGAATCTAAGCGGTCAGCTTGGAGATGGAACGAACGCGGATCGCACAAGCCCAGTTCAGGTTTCGGGACTCACAAACGCCATTGCAATTTCGGCAGGAGAATCCCACACCTGCGCGGTGCTTTCGGATGGAATGCCCCGGTGCTGGGGAAATTCCGGGCTTTACAACCATAGTCTGAGTTTTTTGGAGCACTCCTTTGGAATCAACGAATTCTCACAAGTCTATGGAATCGATCTTGATCCGGGTACACCGCTCACCAGCATCACTGCAACTTCGAATGTTCCGGCAGATGGAGTTTCCTACTCCGAGATTCAAATCCAACTGACTTCAAGTGAGGGTAACCCAATGGTTGGGATCACACCGACCTATGCGGCCACAAACTCAAACAATCAAAACACCATGGGCACCTGCAGCCCCAGCAACTCGATTGGACAATCAACCTGCACGCTTTCTTCAATCTTTGCCGAAGTAAAACGGCTCTGGCTTACCTCTCCGATCCGGGTTCTTGCGACCGCATCCAACCCGGGCGAGGTAGTTTTCCTAAGGGGATCGCAAGCAAAGCTCACTCTGGGGGGGTTGCAAACCTTGAAACAAGACGCATGCTCTACTGAGCCATTATCAATCACTCTGACAGATGCACTCAAAAATCCTGTGCTTGCGACAGTGAATCTCAACCTTACCCTGAACGGACTTGCCCCCTTTGCATCCATTTTCCGAGATCCTCTTTGCAGCATTCCACTCTCGAGCCCACAAATCGGACCCGGCGCCTCAAGCGCCCTCTTCTACATAAAAGCCAGCTCAACCAATTCCCTGCTTCTTGAGGCAAGTGCGGGCGGCCTTACTCTTGACCAACCCTATCCAATCCAAGTGACTCCATGATCATTGCAATCCTGATTATTTCGTGCTAGTATTCAATGGTCACTCCTGCCTCATTTGCAATTCTTCAAATACGCAGTCGTAGATTTTAGAGGTATGAATTGAAATCATTTAACGAATTGAACTTGCACCCCGCCCTTGCCAAGGCAATCACGGGCATGAGCTTCACCACCCCGACCCCCATCCAGGCACAAGCCATCCCGATCGCCCTGAAAAGAAACGACATTCTGGCCTGTGCTCAGACCGGCTCCGGCAAAACCGCAGCCTTCGCAATTCCCATTCTTTCGCATCTGCTTGAAGAGCCCGGAAGCATGGCCCTGGTTCTGGTGCCCACTCGGGAACTTTCCAGCCAGGTCACCGAGGTGTTCCGCCAGCTCGCCCTTCACCTGCCCATGATCCGGGTGGTCAGCTTGATTGGTGGAGTTTCCATGCAGCCGCAACTGAGAGCCCTTTCCAAGGGATATCACGTGATTGTCGCAACCCCGGGTCGACTCGTGGATCACCTGGAACGAAAGTCGGCAACGTTGAAAAACCTGAAAACCGTGACCCTTGACGAAGCAGATCGAATGCTCGACATGGGATTTGCGCCACAGCTGAAACAGATTTTCCGGCATCTCCCTGAGAAACGCCAAACCCTTCTTTTTTCGGCGACTCTCCCGAACCACATCCAGGACCTTGCGAGGAATCTTTTGGTGAAACCGGAGAGGATCACGATTGGTGCGGTGTCGAGTGCAGTCCCTACGATCCAACAGGCATCGAAACACGTCGGCCAAACCGAAAAAAACAACACTATTCTTGACGAAATCAACGGGCGAGAGGGCTCAATCCTCATTTTTGGAAGAACCCAGCGCAGAGTCGATCGGCTGGCAAGATACCTTGAGAGCTATGGAGTGGATACCGGCAGAATCCACGGGGGCCGAACCCAGGGCCAACGAAACCGTGCGCTAGAGGAGTTCAAAACCGAGAAAACCCGTGTGCTTGTCGCAACCGACATCGCAGCTCGTGGAATCGACATCGACCACGTAGCTCACGTGATCAACTACGATCTTCCCCAGGTTCCTGAAGATTACATTCACAGAATCGGAAGAACCGCGCGTGCGGGACGAAAGGGTGAGGCGCTTTCGCTGATCAGCCCAGAAGAGAAGCCACTTTGGAAGGAGATTGAAAAACTCCTGAAAACAAAACCGGGCACCGTGGTTCAAGCCAGACAAGCATTTCAGCCGGCCCAATAATTTGACTTGTACTCGTCCTCAAGGCGGGTTTTGTAATCCCCGGAAAGTTTTCGAAGTTCATCGGTCTCAGCCGACCGAAGGAGCGCCTGAAACAGGATTCGTCCACGTATGAGCTGTTCGCGACTTGGCTCCCGGGTTTTCATTTGCTCGTCTTGAAATCGGATCATCTCATCAAGAAGAGTCACCTTGTCCATTGCGGAGACCCTTGCCTCATAGTTCGGATTCCGCATCTCCTGATCAATCCGAATCCTTTGCTCAAACCGCTCGCGCGCAGTCGGCATACCGATCATCCGAACACCGGGGATTCCCTCCGAGGCAAGAGAGCTCTGAAATGATTCGCGGGTTCGAGTCACTGGTGGAACGCCAGCTTCGTCGGTTTCGGCCTCGACCTGAAAATCAAAAGAGCGGTTTGCAAAAGTGATGAGTGCATAGAATACTAGAACAAGAAACAACCCCAACATGAACAGTAATCCCAATACCATCCGTAACCTCCGAAAAGGGTGATACCGAGAAAAGGGATTTAAAAAAACATTTTTTTACAGAATCAACGCAATTTGAGCCGCATAAATGGAAACCGTCGATCCTGTAACATCACTCTGAAAAGCTACGCGAACCCCTGAAATCGCAAGTTCCTCCACGCTGAAAGCAGACCCGAAAACAAGACTCCCCGGACCGGCTTTTTGAAGCTTCCGGCTTTACTTGGCGGAAATCATCTGGTTTGATGGGAAAAACGATCCCGGGGGGGGCTCACCATGAACCGTTTGCTTTTTTTGGTCCTTGTTTTTTTCTCGTCTCTTTCTATCGCCGATGAAAACAACACGAATCATGCTCCAAGAGCATTTGCTCACCGTGATGGAAATGCCGTGTTTGTGGACTTCACCCGCGCCCATTACGAAATCACCTATGACATCGATGCGAAGTCGGCACGAGTGCTTGCCGAAATCACGTTTCTTTCAAATGAGGAAGGCTATCCCGTTTTTGATTCGGTCGCATCGCCCGACTCGGTGATGCTCGATGGGGCGAGGACCGTCTCGAGGGAAATCCGAACGCCTGATCAGGCAACCACACTGCGGGTGCTTGATCAGAAGGCCGGAAAGGGAGAACATCTTCTTCGAATCGAGCTTCCCCTGACGGAATTGGTGGATTTCAGGTCAGGAGGGGTCAGGAGTGCATTTTGGACATCGGATTTGGATGAGCGGAATTTTCTTGAGCGCTATGTGCCCGCGAACTTCGAATTCGACCAGGTGAAGATGGATTTCCTGGTCCGCTTCAAGGGCCTCTCCAAACCTCAGTCGATTTACACCAATGGCTCTGTTCTTCGCCTGGATCAGGAAACCTTTCAGATCGCCTTTCCGGCGCATTTCACAGCCTCGAGCCTCTTCTTCCATACCGTTCCAGAAGGAGTGATGAACGAGAGCAGGTTCTCTTTGAAATCAAGCGACGGACGGGTGATTCCCGTTCTTTTGTATGCCCAAAAAGACTCCTGGAGCGCCCAGCTTGAAAGACTAGGAGAAAGGGTCAGAACAGTATTTAGGGAACTCGAGGCCGATTACGGCCCCTTCCCCCATCCTTCGATCCTGGTGTACCAGGCGGGCGCGGGAGGAATGGAATACTGTGGTGCAACCATGACTGATTTCGGCTCACTTGGCCACGAACTGTTCCATTCATACTTTGCCCGAGGGGTGATGCCGGCAAACGGCAATTCCGGTTGGCTTGATGAGGCCCTGGCCTCCTGGCGCGACAACGGCTACCCCACCCTGAACGCCCTGAGCGGAAGTTCGGGCATGTCCTCGCACCCGAATTACACCCGGATCACAGACACAGCGGCCTACTCCTTCGGGGCTCGGTTTATGGGCTTTTTGGATGGTGAGACCCGCGGGAAGGGTGGAATGAAACCCTTCATGCGCGAACTCGTTGCCACTCGAATTTTGAAGCCAATGTTTGTAGAGGAGTTCATCGAATGGATGGAGGATTTTTACCAGCAAAGCTTTCAGGACACCTTCAAGCGATACACCTACAAGTCCCGATTGCCCTTTGAGGGTACCTCAAGCTCCCTGCAAACGGAGAGCCATCCGCACCGGAAAATGAGCCTAAAGGAGCTCAGGGCTCATCTCTAGATCTTTTGGCTTTTTCAGATTTGCCTTGCCAAACTAGATCATCGTGGTCAGACTTCGCCATCAATATGACCCACTGCGTCCATTTGTTGGCTGGACTCCTCTTATCACTTCTGATTCCGCAGGCTTTCGCTCAAACCCCGACCTCACAGGGTGAAAACGAGAAGCAAAGGGTATTCATTGATTGCTCGTTCCGTTACACTCCGGGAGTCACCTGCAATGAATTCAAGGATGCATTCTTCTCGGACTTCAAGAACTTCGTCATTCGCGAGCCTTCGCCAAAAGAATCCGACCTTGAGCTCGCGATCGTGGATGAAATCATTGCAACAAATCTGATCGGATACCATTTCACTTGGACCTCCCACATCGAAACGATGAAGGGTTCGAACTTTTCCTATCCATTGAGCCTTCCCTCGACCTTGGATCGCTTGAGCCGTTTAAATCAGCTCTCCGCAAACGCATCCAAGGGATTTTCGATTTTTTTGAAAATCACCTCAACCCAGATCAAAAACGATACCCTGATCCTGACCTACGCCGCTCCATCATCAGATCCCGGCTCGGCACCCCCCGACTGGATGCAGCGACTTGAGAAATCCCCCTGGTTCATCAGCCTTCGAGGCGGCGGACAATCCTCCGAGAACGGGAACGATGCCGTGTTCACCAGAAACTCGAGCGGCTCCTCGAGCCTCGAGGTCTTCCACATCCGTGATCGGACCAAGGTCAACCTGAATGCGAGTTTCAACTACCAAAGGCAATCGCTCAGCATGGGCAATGCAGGAACCTTCACGGCCGAAAATTTCAAGACCTATCTGAGCGGAATCGTAGTGTACACACTGACTCCTCCCGGAACTGGCATCACCGGCGACAAAAATCCTGGCTCCTGGAGCGTTGCTGTTTTCAACAGCAACACCACGGACGTGGGTGCGAACATCCAAAACCTGAACTCGACCATGGCGGGAGTGGAGTGGACCCTTGTTCCATTCCGTACCACCGAGAACCAGGAAATCGCCTTCAGGGTCGGACCGGAATACAACTCCTTGCAACTCTACCGGCCGAACGATCTGGGAAATGTGAGCGAGGATTTTTGGCGCGTGATCGCAAAAATTTATTACTACTGGGTCATCTTCGAGGACCGCGTGAACCTGACCCTGGGCGCAAGCGGAGAAGGCAATCTCACCTATTGGAATCGCTCAACCTGGTCATTGAACGGACAGGCAACCTTCCAGGTCAGCCGGGCCCTGTCGGTGAGTGGCGGAATCAGAAGGGTATTCTCGGAACAGCCCATGCTTTGGTACCCGGGGCCGGACTCCAATTCCGGCCCGACCAATCCCCTGCAGGGCGCGTTTCAGACCGGCCAGCCTGGTGGGCAAATGATGATGAATGTGGGAATCACGGTCTCACTTGGCAACACCATCAGAAAACAGCGGGATCGCCGCTGGGCGAATTGATTTGGGCCTTAAAACCTGAGAGTCTATCCGCATGAAAAAAGCCATTTTGATCCGTACCGAGGTGGACTCCCACTGGGTGGGTGATGGATTCCCGGTCCGGAACTTCTTTTCCTACTCCGACGTCGCAAATCAGATCTCCCCCTTTCTTCTCATGGACTACGCGGGACCGAAAGTTTTTCCACCAACTTCACAGCGCCTCGGAGTCGGCGAACATCCTCATCGCGGTTTTGAAACAGTGACCATCGTCTACTCCGGCGAAGTCGAACACCGGGATTCCACCGGAGCGGGAGGCACCATTGGTCCTGGAGATGTGCAATGGATGACTGCCGCATCCGGCATCGTGCACGAGGAATTCCACGGACGCGACTTTGCAAAACGTGGCGGAGACTTCGAAATGATCCAACTCTGGGTAAATCTGCCCAAAGCAAACAAGATGAACCCTCCCGGATATCAGGAAATCAAGAACCACTCGATTCCCTTGATCGAACTGCCTGAAAATGCGGGAACCCTTCGAATCATTGCCGGGAGCTTTTGTGGAAAAAAAGGCCCCGCGCGGACCTTCAGTCCGGTCAATCTCTGGGACTTGCGCTTGAACTCGAACACAAGAACCTTGCTTGCCGTACCGGCGACCGAGACGGCAGTGGTGTTTTTAAGAAAAGGATCCATCAGCGTGCCGGGAACCGCTGAACTCAAGGGCCCCGCGCTCTGTGTGCTCGATCCGGAAGAGTCGGATTTGCTCATTGAAGCACATGATGATTCAGAACTCGTTTTTTTGGGAGGTAAACCGCTCAAAGAGCCCATCGTAGGCTACGGGCCCTTTGTGATGAATACCGAGAATGAAATCCGGGAAGCGTTTCGGGACTATCAAAGCGGAACGTTTGGCAAAAAGAAATGAAGGGTGCAAGATGAAAAGCAAAATCAGTATGACAGTGTTTTTGATCCTCGCGCTCTCACCCACCTCATACGCCGCTCCAAAGTACGGCCCCCCTGCCACCCGGCTTTATCATTCAAGGGATTTTGTCAAAAAACATCCAGCGCCCGACTTTTGGTCTCTTTTTCCCTATTACATTGCCCAGCAAGACGCGCGCTCTTGTTCGGTAGCAGCTGCGGCGATGATCCTAAACGGTGCGCGCGCCAAGCGGAACCTTGATGCCTCTGAGGAGCTTATCACGCAAAAGGGGCTTCTTGCTCGGGTGAATCTTGCATCCTGGAATCAGGGAGTGGGAGACGGGGGTCGCGGAATTGCGCTCGACGAGTATGGTCCCTTGCTCGAGGCCAGTTTCAAGTCCTATGGTTTCAAGAATCCGATCATCCTCACCCGTCATGCCGACGGGGGTTCGGAATTCCGAAAGGATCTTCTGGAAGAACTTTTGGAAAATGAAAAATCGGCGGACGGGTTTATCATTGCAAATTACCTCCAAAGTGAGTTTACGGGGGATCCAGAGGGCGCAGTCGGACACTATGCTCCAGTTGCCGCTTTTGATTCCAAGTCAAAGAAAGTGCTGATTCTGGATCCAGACCGTCAGTACTATGAACCATATTGGGTGTCTCTTGAAACCTTTATCAAGGGGATGAACACCCTTGATTCCGGCCAAAAGAAGTCACGGGGCTATCTCTTGATCAAACCGGGGAAATAACTCCAGCCCCTCTCACCGGCCTGTTGGAACCTGTCCTTTTCGTGATAGGCTGCAAGCATGCCTGACCCCACGAACCGAAAAAAGATCCTCATCCGGACCATGCTGAAAGGTGCCTTGATTGGCACCTGTTTTCCGGTTTTCTCATATCTTTTTCGCGATCGCCCCAACCTTCTTTTCTTGGTCATTTGCACCGCCCCGCTTGTCTTGGCTCTTTGTGCCTACCTGGTGGCACGCAATCGGATGCAAGCCGAGGAAATCCTTGTGAATAAACGTTCTGAAAAAAAAATCAATGAACAGAAGAATTTGCTTGAAACCATCTTAAACAACCTTCCAAACATGGTGTTCGCAAAGGACTTCCGAAACGACCTCCGTTTCGTACTCTTCAATTCTGCCGGAGAGTCCCTTCTCGGTCTAAAGAACCAGGATCTGATTGGAAAAAACGATTATGATCTCTTTCCCAAAGAACAAGCCGACTTTTTTATCGAAAAAGACCGTGAGGTTTTCCGAACGGGTCAAAAACTCGTGATCGAGCACGAGCCTATTGATACACCAAAGGGCAAGCGGATCCTAAAGACCGTAAAGGTGCCCACCTTCCAATCCGATGGTTCTCCAAATCTTCTGATTGGAATTTCAACCGATATCACAGAAGAGCTTGAACTCCAAAAAAGCCTCGAGCAGGAGCGGAGCCGAAGTCTCCTTCACTCGAAACTCGCCTCCCTTGGAGAAATGTCCGCCGGAGTGGCCCATGAAATCAACAACCCTCTTGCGATCATCTCCGGGAGTCTTGGGCTTCTCAGACGATATCGGGAGAACCCTGAAAAATTCGAGGCCAAACTGATTTCAGCTGAAAAATCGACCGAACGGATCGCCAGGATTGTCCGGGGGCTCAAGAAGTTTGCACGTTCTTCGGATGAGCCGAGGCTTGTCGCCTTACCAGTCGAAGAAATCATACGCGAGTCGGTTTCCTTCACGGAAACCAGGGCCCAGCAAAATCAGACGCGCATCGAGGTTGATATCAGAACCGGATCAAAAATCCTCTGCGATTCGGTCGAAATTGAACAGGTGATGATCAATCTGATCAACAACGGGATTGATGCCGCCAAGGGCGGGACTGCTCCTTGGCTTCGGATCGAGGCGTATGACGAATCCGAAGAAGTGGTGATCCGCGTGCTTGACTCCGGTTCAGGAGTTTCTGCGGAGGTGGAAGAGCGTTTGTTTGAGCCATTTTTTACCACGAAGGAAATTGGTGAAGGAACCGGACTTGGTCTTTCCATTTCAAAGGGCATCATCGCTCAACACAAGGCATCTTTGTTTTTGAACCGAAATCTGCCGAACACCTGTTTTGAATTGCGGTTCAAAAAACATGATGCAAGCTGACCGGAAAGACACCGCAGCTAAACCAGCGCGTGATTTCGCGCTACCTGATCAAAGTGCATCATGACACTTTTTGCCCAATTCCTTTTTTCAATGTAGGCACCGGGATAAAAGCTCTTCTTGAATCCATATGCCACGATGTCTTTAAGCTGCTTTGGGGAAATCTCGAAATTCCCGGTCAGAAGACTCCACTCACGGGTCACGGTGGTATCGGATACCAGGCGATTGTCCGTACAAATCGTCATCGACATGCGGTTTTCGAGCATGTCCTTTACGTGATGATTCCGAATGGTCCCGATGGCCGGATTGGTCTGCAGGTTCGAGGTCAGACACACTTCGATCGTAGTCCGTTTGTCAGCAACAAATGACACAAGCTCCCTGATGTACTTTTTCCTGTCGGTAATCCTTGGATCAGTCACTTTGTTTTCATCAAACAAATAGTATCCATGCCCGATCCGGTCCGCATAACAATCCGTAATCGCCTGAAAAATGCTCTCGGCACCGTAGGCCTCCCCGGCATGCACGGTCTTGTGCATGAAGTTCTTGTGGGCGTACGCATACACCTCATGAAACTTTGAACACGGATACCCCTCTTCCTGGCCCGCAAGATCGATGCTCACAATTGGAATACCTCTTTCGTCCCGAAGCTTGACTACGGCTTTCACCATTTGGAGAGCCGCCGCAACCACAATCTCCATGTGCTGAGAGTACTCCATGGTTTCATAAAATCTTGAAAAATACGGCGAATACCCTTTGGGTCCGAAATTTCTCATGGCGCAACTGACAATCCCGTAGTGAAACTCTGGCCTTGTGCCAGACTTCACCTCGGGTTTTTCATTGTGCTCGATTTTGGCCCTATTCAAACCGCGATTCACGGCCTCCATCACGGCCTCCAAGGTCACACCCCGCTCGGGATCCATCATGAGTTGTGGAGCAAACCTCGGTTCGATGTAGTAGACATTTTCGTTCTGATTGTCGATCGCGAGTTCATAAGCAACCCGTTCAATCGCCTCAGGATCACGAAGAACTGCACAAGTGTACTGAAACCCGCTCAGATACTCGCCAAGGTTCGAGTACGAACTTTTGAACACGGTTTTGCGAAGTCCCTCCTCGGTAAAGGATGGAAGCTGAACATTACGTCCGCGTGCAAGTTCAATGAGGGTTGGAATCCGCAAGGATCCGTCAAGATGGAGATGCAGGTCGGATTTTGGCATTTCCCTCAGAAACGCCTGAGAATAGGAAGTCGTCATGTCCTGAAACTACTCTGTTCAATGCGGGATGGCACCTGATTTCTTGAGCATCAGGATGCCATCCCCCGAAAGTGACTAACGATATCGTCCTGCTGCCTGAAGAGCATTGTAAAGATTTGCCCTTCCCCCGCTCACCATCATGCCCTTGAACGAACTCACGGGTGTAACGGACTCGATTGCGATCTTTTTCAGCTCAAAGGGGGTCAGCGAAGGATAGCGTCCCAAGATTTCGGCCAATACTCCGACCACCGTTGGAGTTGCCATGGAAGTCCCGGACATGCCTCCATAGGCGTTTTTTGGGATTGTGGAAAAGATATTTACGCCCGGTGCAGCCAGATCCACGGACCTTCGCCCCACATTTGAAAAAGACGCAAGCCCTCCAGTTGAATTGGTCGCCGCCACAACGAGTAATCCATCGGAAGCAAATGATGCCGGATATTTTGGATCCTGATCAATGTCCCAACGGGAAAAGGGGGTGGAATCATTTCCTGCAGCTGCGACCACCAAAGTGCCGTAAGTGGATGCGATATGGTCAATCGTTTCAGCGACCACCATTCCGCCCTCATTGGTTTTCTTGCCGAAAGAGCAGTTGATGAGTCGGGCTCCATGTTTTGCCGCGTATAAAAAAGACTCGACGATGTCGACATCCGTTTCGTCCGCATCATCCGGCACCGTACGGATTGCCATAATCCTTGCCCGTGAGGCGATTCCCGCAATTCCGATTCGATTGTTTTGTGCGGCTCCGATGGTTCCTGCCACGTGGGTTCCGTGGGCATGGCTTGCGGCAGGGTTTCCGCTTGCAACCCCGTTTGAATCACGCACCAGGGTATTGATGCCATGGACATCGTCCACATAACCATTTCCATCATCATCTTTTCGGTTTCCGGGAATTTCCCCCGGATTCACCCACATCACGGACTCAAGATCCTCATGACGGTAATCGACACCTGTATCAACCACTGCAACGATCACGTCTTCGCGGGCTTGTGACCCAAACGCCGAATAGGTCTTGTTTACGGAAACCCCGAAGCCCGAGTCATCGAGAAAAGACCAGATTCTTGAAACCTGGGGATCATTGAAGGGGGAATTGCTTGCCACAGACTCAAGCAAAGGCGGAGTGGGTTCAAGCTTGGGAAGCATTTCCTTGCCATGGAAAGTGTTAAACTCAAGGTGCTCGATTGCTTGCGATCCTTTCAGCTCGCGTGCGAGTGCTTTGGCATTGGATGTGCGAACCAAAATCCACCGTCCGTGCAAGGGCTTTACTCCTTTGATCCGGTCAGATTCCGGAAGGCCTTCACCAGAACGAAGCTTTACAAACAACTGATGACGATCCACCCTCTGCCGCTTCTTTCCATGAGGCCAGTTTTCTCCGGTCATCTGGCAGGTAGTGCTGACATCCTCGTCCGAGCGAATCACTCCACGAACCAGCACTTCGGACTCACATTCGTAATGAACCCTTTTTTGGTCCCATGCAGAGTAAGAATCGCCGGAAATCATGATTTTCGACTCATCAACGAGCTTGAACTGAAGGTCTCGCAAGTTCTGAACGGAGCGGGTCAGACCCTCGTCCTCGAAAAAAATGTCCTCTTGAATCTGATCAAAGATGATTTTTCGGGCCGATAAGGGCAATTCAGCGGCCTGGGACGATAAGGATGAAAAAACCAGGAAAATGCCAAGGGTGAGTTTTGATTTCATGAGGACGTGTTAACACGAAGAATCAACTTTAATAATGGAAAAATCCGAGGTTCCTCATTTTTTTGAAATCAAAAAAGCAGCTGAAATGATTCAGAAAACCTGGCAGAGGCCTTGGATGTCACAATTCTTTGCAAACTAATGGAATGGACTCGCCCTGTTTCTAAACGGCTTCAAATGAGCCAGAATGGTTATAAGTTGTAATCATTCAAC
>JAGWXK010000166.1 GCA_018969905.1 Bdellovibrionales bacterium | reverse complement strand
ATCCAGCTCGAACAGCCATGGAGAAGCGGTGGGGATGTTCAGTTCCAGTACTTCCTCAGGGGTCATTTTTTTCAGGTGTTTCACCAGACCCCTCAGACTGTTTCCATGAGCCACGATCAAAATGTTTTCGTGGTTCCTGAGTCTCGGAGCAATGTCCTCATTCCAAAGCGGCATCACGCGATCGATGGTGACCTTCAAGGACTCAGCGAGAGGGACGGAGGATAGGTCATGGTACCGTATGTCGTTTTTTGGATTCATTTCGGAGGATGGATCGAGGGAGGGGGGAAGCGTTTCATAGGAGCGGCGCCATATCTTGACCTGGGCATCCCCGTACTTTCTTGCGGTCTCCTCCTTGTTCAGTCCTTGAAGTGCTCCGTAGTGACGCTCGTTCAATCGCCAGGATCGGGTCACTGGATACCAAAGCCTTTCCATGGATTCGAGTGCCACAAAATGGGTCTTGATTGCACGCTTCAACACGGACGTATAGGTGTGATGAAACTCCACGCCAAGAGAACGGAGTTTTTTTCCGGCTTGCGCCGCTTCTTCAATGCCTTTCGTGGAAAGATCCACATCCACCCAGCCTGTAAATCGATTTTCAAGGTTCCATTGGCTTTCGCCGTGACGAAGAATGATGAGTTTTCCCATAGGACTCCTAGCATAGCGGAAATCTTGACCCGCGAGAAGCCTTCCGCTATAAAATGAGAATGATTCTCAATAGTGAGTCTTCGGAAAAACTCGGGACGCTTACGCCCGGTGCCCGCGCCGAAATCGTGGGTTTCGGAGTTTCTGCCGAACAAATGGATTTCTTGATCCGTCTTCATGAGGTGGGGTTCATTGTAGGGGAGCATGTTGAAATTCTCGGGAGTGCTCCGATGGGCCGGGATCCGATCAGCATTCGGATAAAAGATGCTGTTTATGCATTGAGGCGCGAAGATGCCGACCTTGTTTTGGTTAGGCGCTCGGGGAGTGCATGAAAAAGCGCATCGCCTTGGTGGGTACTCCCAATGCCGGGAAAACCGCCTTGTTCAATTCATTGACCCACTCACACCAGCGTGTCGCGAATTATGCGGGTGTGACCGTCGAGAGCGCAGAGGCGGATTTTGACCTTCCGAGCGGTGATTCTCTAAGTCTGGTTGATCTTCCGGGCGCCTACAGCCTCAGGCCGTATACCGAGGAGGAAAATGTTCTCGCGGAAGCCCTGAAGGGATCCGAGTTTTCGGGGATGATTTTGGTTGTCGATGCAACGCAGCCGGAGCGCGCGATCCGTTTTCTTCTTGAGGTTCTTGATTCCACCGATGTCCCTGCAGTGGTGGCTTTGAATATGATTGATCTTGCAGAAAAACGCGGATTTGAGTTCGATCTGGTGCAGTTCGCTGCCCTTCTGGGCGTTCCAGTGATTCCGACTGCAGCCACACGTAGAAGGGGCCTTCCTGAGGTGGTCGGAGCTCTTGAGGTTTCGCTCAAGAACCAAAGGCGGGCCAAACACGCCTTTTTCGATCTCTCCCCGGAAACCAGTTCAGTAAAGGAGGTTTCTGCGAGGATTCTCGAATTTTACAAGAAAGCAGATGGGCTTCTCAAAAGGGTTATGATCCGAAAAGGTTTTCCGGATGATCGGAGTCGATCCATCGATCGGGTCGTTCTTCACCCGATTGCGGGTCCTGTGATCCTGGTACTGGTATTGGGATTGGTATTTCAATTGATGTTCAATCTTGCCCAGTTTCCGATGGATCTGATTGACTCAGGATTTTCAGTTCTTCAGGAATATGTTTCGGATTCAGGTTTGCCTGACACCCTGAAAAGTTTTCTTTCGGACGGGGTGATCGCCGGGGTCGGAGGGACTCTGGTTTTTTTGCCTCAGATCCTGATTCTCTATGCACTGATTCTCTTTTTGGAGGATTTCGGTT
>JAGWXK010000088.1 GCA_018969905.1 Bdellovibrionales bacterium | reverse complement strand
CAAAATCCATCCTTGCTGAGGCCCAAAGGAAACACATCCCCCTTCTTTTGCCTGAGGATACCGTGTCCGGCTTTGATATCGGTCCCAAAACAGTGGAAACCTACAAAAACTCCCTTGCGGGCGCAAAAACCGTGTTTTGGAACGGTCCCCTCGGATGGTTTGAGAAGCCAGAGTACAGCAAAGGCACGTTTGCAATTGCAGAGGCGCTCTCCCAATCGTCTGCCATCAAAGTGGTCGGAGGCGGCGATACCGTATCCGCAATCACCCAGGCTGGATACGCCTCTAAATTTGATCATCTTTCGACCGGAGGCGGTGCTGCTCTTGAGTACCTTGAAAACGGCTCCCTGCCGGGGATCGAAATTTTAAAAGCGCCCTACCGGGCATCTTCTCCGGATCTTCTATGAGCGCGAAACCTCCGATCCTTCTTGCGGGTAACTGGAAAATGAATCATGGACCCAAGGCCGCGCGGGAGTTTTTGCAAAAGCTCGAGCTCCCAGAAAAAGAAAATGCCCAGGCCCGACTTTACGTTCCGACATTAAGCCTTACGAGCGCACTTGCAGCAACTTTGGAACACTCTCTGCCACTTCAAGTTGGAGCCCAGAATGTACACCATGAAAAATCCGGAGCCTTTACCGGAGAAATCTCAGGGCCTATGCTCTCCGAGATCGGTATCAACCAGGTCCTGATCGGGCACTCCGAGCGTCGTCAGTTCTTTGGGGAAACCAATGAGAGTGTGCTGTTAAAAACAAAAAGCGCTCTTGAACAGGGCTTTGAGGTTCTTCTTTGCATCGGAGAACTCCTATCTGAGCGCGAAGCATCCAAAACGGAACCGGTCCTGCGTGAACAACTGATTCGGGTGCTCGAAAACCAAGAGTGCAAAGCCCATTTCGGAGGACGCCTTCATCTCGCCTATGAGCCTGTGTGGGCGATCGGCACGGGAGTGGTTGCCACACCAGAACAGGCCCAGTCAGCCCACGCCTATGTCCGCTCCTTGCTCATCACCGCCCTCGGCCAGCAAAAAGCCCAAGACACCCGGATCCTGTATGGAGGAAGTGTGACTCCGACGAACTTCAAGGAGCTATTGTCCTGCCCTGGAATCGACGGCGGACTCGTCGGAGGGGCATCACTGAAGCCCGAATCCTTTCGTGCGCTTTGGGATCTCATTTAGAAGCGCCTGCAATCGCAGATTTTCTTCCCCTACTTCGGTTTTTTTGCTACCTTTCCAAGCACCTATGATTACTTTGATTACCGTGATTCACATTGCGACGATTGTTCTTTTGGTGATTTCTGTATTGCTTCAGTCCGGAAAGGGCGCTGAAATCAGCGCTTCTTTTGGTGGATCAAGTCAGACTGTATTTGGGAGCTCCGGAGGACAGAACTTCTTCCAAAAGCTTACCTACACGTTGGCAGGAATTTTCATGGTGACCTCACTCACCCTTACGATTCTTCCCTCAAGACTCAAAAAATCGGTCCTGGAAGGATATTCGGCTCCTCCTGCAACCACAACCCAACCGGCTGCTCCTGCCGCAGGCCAGCCAGCAAGCGCAGAACAAGCCCCTCCGACTGGTCCGTCAGAGGACGTGAAGAAGTAACTTACCGTGTATTCTCGATGAAAGAATCCGCATTGGTTCGTCCGATGATGTTGAATGATCCTCCCAGGGCCTTCATTCGATGGATTTTCATAACCAAAGCAAGCCTCCGGGATGAAAACATGGGATGCTTCATTTCGAGAGTCCGTCTGACGTAGCTATCAAACGCATTCCATACCGGAACCCGTTCTCCGTCCTTCATGCAAGATTCACAGGTGTAAAATGGGATCGTAAACCCCTTTTCACGACTTTCGGTCGTCTCCTTCACAAATTTCGGAATCAGGTTTTTCAGACTCTCATCTTCACGTCCCAACGCCAAAAGCAGAGCATCGAGCGATTTGTAGCCAAAGTGTGCCACCGGCAACTGCTTCATGAGGATGTTTCCATCTCGATCCTTAAGGTCGGTTGCAACATCCAAAACGCAATAATAGAAGATCCCTTTAAATTCCAACTCGCATTTTTTTGAACCCCAATCGAGCCTGAAGTTCAGATCATGCTCCACTTTTGGCTCAAATCTTCCGGATGGCGTGATCCAGCCAAGCTCCACATCAATTTTTGCGAGATGAGTAAGGGCGCCATGCGCTTCCACTCCGGAAATAAAACTCCAAAACAACGAAGCAGCCAGCACCGAAACAAGGATCAGTACATTCATGGCACGTTTTTAAACTATGTTTATTTAATTGTCAAGAGCCGAACATCTCTTGGATCTTCACTCTTCGATGCTCGAAAATCCGACCCACATCAGACTTCACCTTCCCCAAGCCAAACCATTGTCCGAGCTTTCCCATCGGAAGCTGGTAGCGAACCCAGTCCTTCATCAAGGTTCCGCCTCGAACCGCTTCAAATGAATGTTCATGATACCAAAGGGAATAAGGCCCACGAATCTGGTTGTCTACAAACCGGAACGGCGGCTCCCACTCGGCAATGTCAGTAACCCACTTAAGGGGAATGCCATGGAGTTTCAATCGATAGCGGATTTTGGTCCCCTTTTCGATGGAAGGGGTTGAAACCCTCTGAATCTTGAAATTCAGCCACTCGGGCGTGATTGCTTCAAGATTCTTCGCCTCGGAAAAAAATGGGAAAATCGATTCAAGCTTGCGTGGCACAAACTGCTCAGCGTACATGACAAACACGGCCTGACCTGACTTGAATGGATGAAGATTCCACTGGGTGACCTCCTGAAGGATCGAATCCACATCCGGGTATTTGAACAGAAATCCTGTTTCAATGATCCTCTTTGAAACCACGCCCTGACTCGTCAGAAGCGCATCCGCCATCTCGCCTATCGCAAGTCTCAAGGCAAATGCAGGCGCCCTAGGAGCAAGCCGGATGCTCAGAAGTTTGGAAATCTTTCTCATGAGATCTCGGTTCGTCACCGGCATGCCCGCAACTAGGTTGTAATTGCCTTGCACCTGCTCATGATGAATCGCATAGGGGATGAAGCGGGCGACATCGGTGAGATGCACGACACTCATCCGCTGCCCCCCCGATCCCAAAACCCCGCCCACTCCCTGCAAAAGCGGTGTCAAAAGTTTTGGATATGCACCCCCCTTGTGAGAAAACACCACACCGATTCTGAGAGTTACCTTCCGAATCGAATCGGGTAGTTCGCGGGTGGCGTCCTCCCAATCCCGACTTAATTCCGCTAGGAATCCACTCCCTGACGGGGAACCCTCATCAAAATTTGAATCATCTTTTGAGCCCCCATAAATGCCAATGGCTGAACCTTGAATCCAGATCCGAAGCTTTGCGTTTTCCTTCAGCACATCGACCAAACTTTTAGTGCCTGATACCCGGCTTTTGCTCAACTTTTGCTTGAACTCGGAACTCCAGCGATGCTCCGATAAGTTCTCCCCCATGAGGTTCACGACGCCATCCACATCTTGAAACAAAGAGAGAAGCTCTTTTGAAAAAGGGGCATCACCTCCGGCCCACTCGTGTACCTCACTTAAAAACGGTAAACTTTTTCGGGCTCGGGATGCATCTCTGGACAGAGAAATCACTTCGATTCCGGAGTCACTCAACTGCTTTCCCACTTCACTACCGATCAGCCCTGTTGCACCCGTCAAAAGAATTTTCATCGGGAAAGTTTAACACCTATTGAATCAATTGAAAACCAGTAGCTTCTTTTGATCACTATTTACGGTGCCCGACATACTGAACCCATTCTAGTAATGCTGCCTTTCCCAACTCCTCCATGGTCAATGTCGCACTGGAGACCAATTTGGCTTTCAGGAAACGAACTCTACGCAACATTTGTTCGATCGCCTCGGACTCAAGCAATTTTGATTGGACCAAAAGAGAGTGAAGCCTCTTTTCGTCAATGGAAAGAATCAAACCCCGGGTTTCGGTAGAAATAGGCTCATCAAGCCCTAGCCCAATGTTTTCCCAAAACCAAAGCATGCCCGGGTTTTTATCCATGATCGGAAAGGAGTCAGCATTGTCAATCGCGTGGACTTTACCGAAGGCCGGCTCATAGATAAAACTCGTCACATTCCGATCCATATTTCCGCCGATCAAATCGAGGACGGCGAGCTTTTCAAGCTCTCGTTTGAGAACCAAAAGAACAGCGGAATTCCCCGCGGCAGTTTCCTTTACGAGGCGAACAAACTCCTCCTCATGCGCAAACTCACGCCCCTTCACTTTAACCTGGATCGAAACTTTTCCGCCGGAAATGAGCCCCATTCTTGTCTCGGGCACCAGACCGAGTCCAAGTTCACGATCGACGAGGTACATAGCCGAATCCCGTTCGGCACGGGTTCGAGGATCAAAGCCCAACTTCCGCGTCAAAGCCTCAACATTGGACATCAGTTGAGGATTACGCCGTACCACGTAAGGCTCATACCCCCTTTTCCCAAGAACAAAATCGACTCCCTGATTTGAAAATCGCTCAAGCTTCCACGCCCCTGATTCAATCTGCGCCACCACCTGCTCCACATTCAGCAGAGGAACTCCGGACAATCTCCTCTTCAACCCCAACGCACAGTTCTTGGGCGCCGCCACCGCGCTGACCGGTGCCAAGCAAAAAAGAATCCCAAATAGGTAAACTCGCCACATAGGAATAGGATACTCCGAATTGCTTACCTTAGGGCATAAAAAAGGCCCCGGAGACATGTTCGCCTCCGAGGCCCGACATTTGAAACAAGACCGGATTATTTTCCGGCAGCTTCTTTCGCTTTCTTCTCTTGATATTTCTTCACAAGCTCATCCTGCACGTTGCGCGGAGCCGGAGAATACTTCTGGAATTCCATCGAGAACTCTCCCTTTCCCTGCGTTGCGGAACGAAGGTCTGTGGAGTAGCCGAACATTTCGGACAATGGAACTTCGGCTTCGATCACACAGTACCCATCGGATGTGCCTGAATTCACAATCACGCCCCGTCGCTGGTTCACTTGCCCCATGACCGAACCTTGGAATTCTTCCGGAGCGGAAACTTCAAGCTTCATGATCGGCTCAAGAACCACCGGAGTTGCGCGCTCATAGCCTTCGCGGAAGGCCATGAGAGCTGCTGTTTTGAACGCTTGTTCCGAGGAGTCAACCGCATGGTAGGCACCATCGTTGATCACGCAACGAACACCCACGATCGGGAACCCGATCAAGCGGCCTTCTTTGATCGCTTCCTTGAAGCCTTTGTCTACGGCAGGAATGAAGTTCCGGGGAATCACACCACCGGTAATCTCATCCACGAATTCGTACTGAAGTACTGCATCGGATGGAAGGGGTTCCAGGTATCCTGCAACCCGACCGAATTGACCGCTACCACCGGTCTGCTTCTTGTGGGTGTAGTTGAAGGTACCTTTTGCCTGAATCGTCTCGCGATATGCGACCTGAGGCTTACCTACCACGACTTCACAGTTGTACTCCCGCTTCATCCGTTCGCAGTAGATTTCAAGGTGGAGTTCACCCATCCCGCTGATGATGGTCTGATTGGATTCTTCATCCCGATGAACGCGGAAAGTCGGATCTTCTTTGGTAAAGCGGTTGAGCGCTTTTGAGAAGTTGGTTTCGCCGGACTTGTCCTTTGGCTGTACCGACAAGGAAATCACCGCATCGGGTACAAACATCGAAGTCATGGAGTACTTGATGGTTCCATCGGTGAAGGTATCCCCTGAAGAACATTCCACGCCGAAGAGGGCCACGATGTCACCCGCTTTTGCGGTCTCGACGTCGTTCATCTCGTTTGCGTGCATCCGCACGATCCGCGGCACCTTTACGCGCTTTTCATTGGTGGAGTTCACGATGAACTCCCCTTTTTTCAGCTGGCCCTGATAAACGCGCATGTAGGTGAGCTGACCATAACGTCCGTCCTCAAGCTTGAATGCAAGACCCACGAACGGAAGGTTCGGCTCGCTCTTGAGCGAAATCTCGGCTTCGTTGTTGTTCTGGTCGAGCGCGATGTTTTCTTTTTCGCTTGGATTCGGAAGGTAATAGGTAACGCCGTCCAAAAGAAGCTGAACACCCTTGTTCTTGTAAGCGGAACCAACGAAAACAGGGGTCAATTGAAGAGAAAGGGTTCCCTTCCGGATTGCCGCACGAAGCTCATCCACGCTGATTTCTTCGCCGCCCAAGTACTTTTCACCGACCACTTCGTCGAATTCCGCGGCCGCAGAGATCAACTCTTCGCGGTACTTCTCGCACTCGCCCTTGATGTCGGCTGGAATTGCCTCTTCGCGGATCTTCTCGCCGTTATCTCCATCGAAATAGAAGGCCTTCATCTGCACAAGGTCCACCACGCCCTGGAACTGGTCTTCTGCTCCGATCGGATACATGACCAAGTGAGCATTGTGGCGGAGCTTCTCGCGAAGCATCTGGATTCCGCGGAACGGGTTCGCGCCTGCACGGTCCATCTTGTTCACGAAACAAAGGCGAGGAACTTTATACCGCTTCATCTGGCGGTCAACGGTGATGGACTGGGATTGAACACCCGCAACCGAGCAAAGAACGAGAACCGCGCCATCCAGAACGCGAAGCGCGCGTTCCACTTCGATTGTGAAATCCACGTGGCCCGGAGTATCGATCAGGTTGATGTTGAATCCCTTCCACATGCAATAAGTGGCTGCAGACTGAATGGTGATCCCTTTTTCACGCTCAAGTTCCATGAAGTCCATGGTGGCGCCGACCTGGTCTTTCCCTTTTACTTCGTGGATCGCGTGGATCTTGGAAGTGTAGAAGAGAATCCGCTCGGAGAGAGTGGTTTTTCCTGAATCGATGTGTGCGGAAATCCCGATGTTTCTCACCATCTCGATGGGTACTTTGGATGTATCTTCAGCCATTTTTTGCTCCTTACTGTGGCATTCAAATAGACTCAATCCGCCCCGACTCGGGATCGGAAATCATCTGGGTCCTAAAAATTTCGGATGCCCTATCATTACCCGACAGAAGGGCTTTAAGCAACCGGGAAACGCTTTAATTTTCGAGATCTTTGGACTATGCTCGCGCAACTCATTATGGCTAAGAAACTGCTTCTGTGGATGGACCTCGAAATGACGGGGCTCGACGAAAAGACCGACAAAATCCTTGAGATTGCTGCAATCATCACCGATTACGAACTCAATTCGGTGGCCGAAAAGCATTATATCGTGTACCAGCCCGATTCGGTGCTCGAATCCATGAACGACTGGTGCAAAGAGCATCATGGAAAAAGCGGTCTCACCGAACTCGTTCGCTCCGGCTGGAAGCAGGAAACCGTAGAAGCCGAGCTCGTTGCTTGGGTAAAATCCCATTTTGGAGAAAAACAAGGCAAGGATGGGGCCGTGCTCGCCGGGAACTCCATTCACAATGATCGCCGATTCATTGATTCTCATTTACCCGCACTTGCCCGGGAGCTCCACTACCGGATGGTGGACGTAAGCTCCTTCAAGGAAGTGTTTCGGGAGCGCTATCAGATCAAATACGAAAAAAAGAATGCCCACCGCGCGCTTGGTGACCTTCAGGAATCCATCGGAGAACTAAAGCACTACCTTAGCTTCGTGAAGCTCACTTGAGCTCGATCCAGACCGGACAATGATCGGATCCGAATACGCTCCTCTGGTGATCCACTCCCTTTACCCGCTCTACAAGGTTTGAGCTCACCACGTGATAGTCAATCCGCCAGCCTGTGTTATTCGCACGCGCATTCGCACGGTAACTCCACCAGGTATACAACCCGGTCTCTCCAGGGTGCCGCTCCCGGAACACATCCCGCATCCCGTGCTTTAAAAACTCCGTCATCCAGTTTCGCTCTTCAATATAAAACCCGGGCGAATCAACATTGCTTTTCGCGTTTTTGATGTCCAGTTCCGTGTGCGCAACATTCAAATCCCCCTGGACAATCACCCCTTTGCCCGCCTTTTGGGCTTTCACGCAAAACTTGAGCACTTCCTCGCAAAACTCGAGCTTGTAGGGAAGTCTCGCGCGCTCATCCTGGGAATTCGGGAAGTAGCAATTGAGCAGGTAAAAATCCTTGAACTCCAGAATCTGAGTCCGTCCCTCGTCATCGAACTTGGGATTTCCAAAGCCTTCCTGGTAAGAAACCGGCTTCACCCGTGTCCAAATCGCAGTGCCGCTGTATCCCGGTTTTTTGGCTGCATGCCAGTAACACTCATACCCGTCATACTCAATGCTCTTCGGATCAACCGCCTCTTTGTGCGCTTTCACTTCTTGCAGTCCGATCACATCGGCGTTTTGCTCGTGAAACCACTTTTGAAACCCTTTTCCAAGGATCGCGCGATACCCGTTCACATTCCACGATACAATTTTCATGAACTCAACCCCATCTGTGATAGGCCGGATGGCCTTCTTTCACTGCTACGAAAGTTCCACTGCAAGTTGCTGTGAGCTTCTCGGTCCCGTCCGCGCCAACAGAAAAACATTGCGCTTCAATCTTTGCGCGATCGGCTTCGATCGAAACAGGTTTTGCCCGAAGTCTGATCTTCTGAGCGGACGGAGTCGGTGCGCGCAGTTTTACGTGAAAGTCTGCAGTCACCGTGCATGGGGGCGCATCCAAACCCGCCTGCTTCATGAGTGCGTAGGCAGCCGTCCAATTGGAATGGCAATCGAGAAGTGACCCAATGATTCCGCCGTTGATCATGCCAGGAAACGCCTCATGATGCTTTTCGGGCATGAATTCTGCGACGACCTCGCCGGCTTCTCCGATCATACTGCGAATCCGTAGGCCTTTTTCATTTTTCGGGCCGCAGCCAAAGCAAATGCTGTTGGGCGCATAGGTCTCTTGCAAGCTCTTCATATTTGGACAGGCCTACCATGTATGTTAGGGTGAAGTCCAATCCATGAGGCCTGTTATCCTTCGTTATGAGACCAAAGCCGAGTTATATCCCGACCTGATCCATCGCTTACAGGGCGAAATCGAAAATCTCCGCACGGGCTCCCGCAATCCCGTGCTTGCACTCCCCACGGGAAACACCATGGTTCCGCTTTATGGGCTTGTGACTCAAAAGGCGGAACAGCTCAAGGTTTCAACCTGGAAGTGTTTTCAATTGGACGAATACTATCCCCTGAAGCAGGGTTCCGAGACGAAGAGCTTTCGCGCGTATCTGGAGCATCACTTTTTTTCAAAAGTCGAAGCCCCGCCGACGCTCATGGAATCTCCCGATGGCTTCGCCTCCGATCCGGAGGCCGAATGTGAGCGCTACGAAAAAAAGATCGCGGCTGAAGGGGGAATCGATCTTGCGCTTCTGGGTATCGGAACCAACGGACACATCGCTTTCAATGAGCCAGGATCCCCGTTTGATTCCAAAACCCGGGTGATTGACCTCCACCCTGAAACTCTCGCATCGAATTTCAAGAACGGCGCCCCAATCCCAAAAGCAATGACCATTGGAATCGGGACCCTGCTTCAAGCAAAAAAAATCTGGGTCGTGGCACTTTCAAAAACAAAAGCCAAAGCAGTGCAAAACGCGATTGAAGAGCGCATGAACGCGAACGTCCCTGCAAGTGCGCTGCAATTGCACCCGAACGTGACCTGGTTTCTGGATTCAGAAGCCGCAAGCCTGCTCTAGTTCAGAAATTTTTTTCGCAACAGATGGATCTTTCTTCCTTCCGTAAAAATCCGAGCTTGCTCGCGGAGGTCTGCGATCGCGCGCGCCACGGTTTCGGGAGTGGTACCGGCCCATTCCGCAATTTCACCGCGCGACCAATTCCGGCACGGATCGCACTTTTTCAGGTATAGGATCGTCTCATACACCCGCTCAGTCGCGTCCAGCGAGTACGCGGACCTTAGCCGACCCTCCAGCAACTCCAACTCCTCACAGAGCTGGCGCATCAGGGGCTCGGCCACTTCCGGGTGATCCACCATGAATTTCCTAGTGCTCTTCGCATCAAGCCAGATCACACTCACCTCGCCCAAGGTTTTCGCCTGATACGCGTGGGGCCGGTTCATCAGGCATGCACCCAGACCAAGTACCTTTGCCTCTGACATCACATGGAGAAAATGAGTCTTTCCTCCCGGATCAATCGCCTCCAGCTTGATCTGCCCCGTTCGCACCCAGTAGGTCCCCCCGGGCTCATTCCCCGGATGGAAGATCATTTCCCCGGCACGGTATTGCAGTCGAATGACGCCAGGCTCACTTTCCATTTTTCTAATGGCTGACTCGATCAATCTCTCATCGGGATTTTTTTCCAGCCTCATGCACGCAGAGTTTGCAAAAAAAATGCCTGCTTGATCCGCATCAAGGTTTTTCCCGAAAAATCAGCCTAAAGTCCGCTTCCGAATCCGGGACACCTTCGGGGAACCATTCCCCCACGGGTCAAAACGTCTCACGAAAGGGAACCCCATGAAAGCCATTCCTCCGATCACCAAGTACATGACCGCAGCCCCTCACTCCATCGGCGCAGACCAATCCCTCGCCACCGCCCGTGATTTCATGAAATCCCACGGCATTCGACATCTGCCTGTCATGCAAGCGGGAAAACTCAAAGGCATCCTGAGCGATCGGGACCTGAAGATGGCCCTGGGATTTGAGGGCGTGAACCCCATCATCACCCGGGTGGAAGAAGTCGCGCTCGAGGATGCGTATACGGTTTCAAGCAACGCGAAGCTGGATGAAGTCGTGGCCACCATGGCCGACAAGCGCATCGGGTCGGCGCTGATTCTCGACAATCAACACCTGGTCGGAATCTTTACCGCAACCGACGCGATGAAAGCGCTTGCAGATCTACTCAGGACCAGGCTTCAGGGCTGAGAGTGGTTGCACGGTACAGTTGGGCGAATATCGAAGGAGAGGGTTTTGCGCCAAATCCGGACACGATCTCAGAGCCTCGCCTCTGTTGGTCGATCAGAAACGCGGGAAGGCTCAAGTGATAAGGATTCCTTGCGATCTCGCCTTCGTGGCACAAAAGCCCAAGCCCCATTCGTTTCACCGTGCTGGATGAAAGCGGGATCAAAAGATTGGGATTCCCCATAGGCCCCCAATACTCGCTCTCAAGCACTGTAAGCCTCATCCCGCCGGCACTCACTGTGGCGCGGGCCGCATCCCACGCCTCCTCCGAGCAGCGAATGTGGGTGGGATGGGAATCGTGCAGATTCGGAATCAGAATAGCCTCGGGCCTAAAGGAATGGATCGCCCCCCTCAGGTCGGCAGGATCACTCACAAGCTCTTTGAATCCAAGAACTTGGAGCGCTTTCTTGAACTCTTCCTTTCTGCCATCCCGACGAGCAGGATCACTTCCGAATCCGTAGGCCAGAACCGCAACCTCAGCACCACACTCTTCTTTGGCCCGAAGCGCAAGCCCGGACATCAGGCACTCATCATCCGGATGAGGGGCGATGATCAAAAGGCGTTTTGGCACTTCCCCCATGATCTGACTCAAGGGAGTCAATGCGGAAAACGACTTCCTTTGACCCTCCGGAAGTCCGGCCAAATAGAGCGCTTCGATTTGATCGACATAACGCGAAAAATCCATGAACTGATTAGAACAAAGCTTAGAACATGACGCTACTTCAATTTTCAAGTAAGATGACAGACGAAAAGGAGGGCTCCATGAGCCCGATGAGTCTCCCCCAAAATCGATTCAAACACCTGCTTTGTGATCTTGATGGCACCTTGATCGACTCGGGTGGACTGATGGTTCACTTTGAATTTATCGGTCGCACGCTTCCTCTGATGAGGAAGCACCAAGGATGGCGGGTAGCCTATCAGGCTCTTACCCGCGGAGCCTCTTCTCTGAGGCGTCCTTCCAAAACCCAGACCAATCACGAGCGCTTGACTGAAAACATCGCGCGACACTTCAAGGTTTCCTTCGCTGAAGCAGAGTCCATCATGAAGGAGAACCTCGGGGCGGTTTTCCCGAAACTCAAGTCACATTTTGGAAAGATCAACGGTGCGTCCCGGTTTCTGGAGTGGGCAAAAGAACACTACTCCCTGACCCTTGCGACCAATCCGGTGTGGCACCTCGATTTTGTACACATGCGGATGAAGTGGGGCGGGATTGATCCGGAGCTCTTCAAAAGTGTAACCACGGTCGATCGCATGCACGCGTGCAAGCCCAACAAGGAATATTACCTTGAACTTCTGGAGCAGGAAAACTTCCGCGCAGAGCACTGCCTGATGATCGGAAACGAACGGAAGATGGATTTACCGGCAACCGCGGCCGGAGTTTCCGTGTTTTTGATCCGGACCGAAGCCAAAGCAATGACCTGCATCGAAGCCCCCACCGAAAAATCACCAGGCGCCTGGCGCGGGA
>JAGWXK010000004.1 GCA_018969905.1 Bdellovibrionales bacterium | reverse complement strand
CTTGCCCTTGAAAAAATGGAGTGGCAGGGGAGAATCGCAAAGATTTCGGGCAACAAGGTGTACATCAATGCGGGCAAGGCTTCCGGTGTTCTTGCGGGAGACATCCTGAAGGTTCTTTCAGTGGGGGAGGACATCATCGACCCTGTGACGAAGGCGTTTTTGGGCCATTCCGAAGGCTTTTTGAAAGGGACTCTTGAAGTGAGCGACTTCATCGGAACCGACAGCGCAATGGCAATCATCCACACGGGAGGCAATTTCCAAGAAGGCGATGTGGTCCGTTTATATTAACCGGCATTCGCCGGAGCATCCGTTTCGTTTTTCCGATCTGCTCAAGCTTCAGGAAGAGGTGCTCCTCTCCCTTCGTCCGGGTCGGGAGAGCGCGATTTTGTTCGCGGAACTCCCTCCGACCCTTACCCTGGGAGCGCGGCAAATCCATTTGGGTGATTCACGAACTGCGTATCTTAAGACGCTTCCCATTGAGGTAGTGGCGGGTGAGCGGGGAGGAAATGAAACCTGGCACGGGCCCGGGCAGTGGGTGGGTTTTGTCCTGACTCCGCTTTTTGAGTTCTCGGGACACGAGCGAGGGGTAAGGGTCGCCGTCATGAAAATGTTGAGACTCCTTGAGCCGGTCGTGAAGCTGTATCTTCCAGACGCGCGAATCGAGGATGATTCCCGTCTTGGAATCTGGTCCTCTCGCGGAAAGGTGGCTTCCATTGGAATCAAAATCCGTGACGGCTACACAAGTAGCGGTTTTGCACTAAATTGTGTGCCGAGCGACGAGGCTTTTTTGGGAATTGATCCGTGCGGAATTGCGAGTGCGCGGCCTGATTTTTTGTTTCGGGACATGATTTCAGCGGAAATGCGGGATCAGGAGTTTCTGAACATTCCGGCGCTCATCCGGGAATCCTTTGAAAAAAATGGATGAGCCTTCATTTTGAGGTTCATTTTTTTAAACGGATATTGTTAAAATCATCCTTCAAGGAGCGTGACCCAGATGACAAAGCCAGTTGAGCCGAAATACCGAAAACAACCCCTTGGAATCCCCGGTTATGGTCGGGGGGTTTGGTGGCTCGTTGCGGTGTCGGCCGTGGTTTTGTTTGCTCTTCTCGCAGTGGAATCAAATCGGGCCATCTCAAGTGGAATTGGTCTTGGATCTCAGGTTCAGGTCGAAAGGATTCCCGCAGAAGAGGCCAAGCGCCTTGGCATTTCCCCCAAGTCTCGGTGAGTTAATTCATCTTAAGCAATTGAAATAATTGATGTTTACAATTGTCCTCTGATGAGCTAAACTTTTCACAAAAATATCCGATTAGTTTGGTAAGATAATAAGGAGAGACTTTCTTTCCATCGGGCTTTTTGAGAGGTCGAATGAATTGGTTCAGGGGCTCCATTGCATACAAGAGAATCAGGTTAAGGAGTCTTCTCCTTCTCCTGGTGCTTGGCACATCCTGTGGAGAGAAGTCCGAGTCCGTCACGAAAGAGTGCGTTCTTCCTGCCGACCAGGTCGGAACCATTACCGGGAGATGGACCGCTCGTCCTGTACCGGTGGCTGTGATTGCGAATGACTTCAGTTCATCTGAACTCTCGGCTATTTCCGCGGCCATTAACTCATGGAATTCGTTTTTCAAGGCATCCAAGGGCTTTTCCCTCTACCTCTCCAACTCAGTGCCCTCCGGCAGCCAAACCTTCACCAGTGCCACGATCTGCGGTCAAAATCTTGTTTCTGCGAACGGGTTTACCGGCCCTGTCCTCATTCAAAAAACCCGCTCGGGTTGGGCTGAGAACTGGAAGTCGGCGATGGCAATCACCAGCACCTGTCCCGTTGCGGTTCCAGGGTCGCCATACCGTGCGTTCATCTCAGGGGTGTTGCAGGTGAACTACCAGCACTTTTTCAACTCCGGCCAGCCCGTCCCCGATCTTCAGAGCGTGATTGCCCACGAGCTTGGGCATCTCCTGGGTCTTGACCACTCCTGCTCCGGAAGTGCGTCCAATGGAATCCCGAGTTGCTCGAATGCGGAACCTGAATACCTCGATGCACTCATGTATCCAGCACTCGGTTTTGACGGCAATCAGGGGCGGATCAGTCGAACGATCCGCACCAACGACCAGCAACGCGCAAATTGCCTTTATTAGGCCTGTCTGCTAGCGTTCTGCCATGGCGAACACCGGTAAAACATTCAAAAAAGTTGAGGGCATTGACTTTGCCTCTCTTCCCAAAAATCTTGAGTTTCCCAAGGTCGAAGCAGTGCTGCAGGAGCGGTGGGGAGTGGAGGGAACCTATCGGTTTCAAGAGAACGACCCGCGCCCTGTGTTCGCGGTCGACACGCCTCCTCCGACGGTTTCCGGCTCACTTCACGTAGGTCATATTTTCAGTTACACCCAGACCGACATCCTTGCGCGCTATCAGAGAATGAAGGGAAAGAACGTATTCTATCCGATGGGCTGGGATGACAACGGACTTCCGACCGAGCGGAGGGTTCAAAATTTTTTTCACATCCGTTGTGAGGCGAACGAGCCCTATGTGGCGGGTCTGGATTTGCCGCCCATACTTTCGACCATGACCGAAAAAGAGTTTGAGGCAAAAAAGCTCCCGCAGCGTAATCTTTCGCGCAAAAACTTCATCGAGCACTGTCACAAGCTCACCCACGAGGACGAAAAGCTTTTCAAGAAACTCTGGAGTCACATCGGGCTCTCGGTGGATTGGAGCCTCGAGTACGCGACCATTGATGATCATTCGCGCAAGATCGCGCAACTGAGTTTTCTTGATCTCCACTCCAAAAAAGAGCTCTATCAGGTCGAGGCACCCACTCTTTGGGACACCGATTTCCAGACTGCGGTTGCGCAAGCCGAGCTTGAGGATCGCGAGATCCCGGGCGCGTTTCACGACATAGAGTTTCAGGTCGAGGGGGGCGGGAGCTTTACGATTGCCACAACCCGGCCCGAGCTTCTTCCTGCGTGCGTGGGCATCACGACCCACCCGAGTGATGAGCGATACAAGAAGTTCATTGGAAAGCGAGCAATCAGTCCGCTGTTTGGGATTTCGGTTCCGATCTTTGGCAGTGAACTTGTGAATCCCGAAAAAGGAACCGGAATTTTGATGGTCTGTACCTTCGGAGATCAAACCGATGTGCAGTGGTGGCGCGAACAAAAACTGCCACTTCGGCAAATCATCGGGCGGGATGGCAGACTTCAGGCGGTGAATTTCGCGTCCGACCAATATCCCTCAAAGAACGCTGAAGCTGCCGCCGCCCATTATCAGATCATTGTGGGCAAGACCGTAAAGCAGGCGCAAAAAGCGATTGTAGAGATTCTGCAAGCAAACGGGTTTTTGAAAAATCCTCCAAAGCCGATCCAACACGCCGTAAAGTTTTATGAAAAGGGCGATCGCCCGGTGGAGATCCTGACCACCCGCCAGTGGTTCGTAAAGCTCGTCGATAAAAAAGAGAAGATCATCGAATATGGCTCGAAGATCCAGTGGCATCCCGAGTTCATGTACTCGCGCTTTAAGAACTGGACCGAGAATCTCAGCATCGATTGGTGCATCAGTCGCCAGCGGTTCTTCGGGGTCAGCATTCCGGTGTGGTACGCGCTCGATCAAAATGGCGTGATTGATCATACGCGGCCGATTCTTCCAGCCAAAGAAAATCTTCCGGTGGACCCGATGTCAGACGTGCCGGCAGGTTTCACCGAGTCCCAGCGTGGAAAACCCGGTGGCTTCATCGGAGAGTCAGACGTATTTGATACGTGGTTCACCTCTTCGCTTACCCCGCAGCTTGGCTCGCATTGGGAAGTGAATCCCGCGCGTCACCGAAAACTTTTTCCGATGGATGTCAGGCCCCAGTCGCACGAAATCATCCGTACCTGGGCGTTTTATACGATCGCAAAGGCGATGCTTCATGAAGAGAAAATCCCCTGGAAGCATATTGTGATTTCGGGTTGGGTGCTTGATCCGGATCGAAAGAAGATGTCGAAGTCAAAAGGCAACGTTGTGACTCCGTCCCAATTTTTGGAGGAGCACGGAGCCGATGCGGTTCGGTACTGGGCGGGGCTTGCCCGCTACGGTGTTGATACGGCGTTTGATCCCGGCATCATGAAGATTGGTCGAAGGCTTGCGATGAAGCTTTTCAATGCGGGAAAGTTCGTGCTCTCCCAGAGTGCAGTCGAGGGGGGCGTTTCAGAGCCATTGGATTTGGCATTTTTGGCAAAATTAAAAAAGGCGGTACTGGAAGCCAATCGGGCCTTTGAGGACTTTGAGCCCGCGCAAGCGCTCATGGAGACCGAGAAGTTCTTTTGGTCGCATTTTACCGATTCTTACCTTGAGCTTGTGAAGGGCAGGACCTGGGGCGAAAAGACGACGGCAGAGGAGTTGCGAGCAAAGGCGTCCGCGGTGCATGCGCTGAGACTTGGGCTCAAGACCTTCCTTAAGATCTTTGCTCCCTTTTTGCCGTACACCACGGAAGAAGTCTGGAGTTATGGGTTTCAGGGTGAATCAAAGAGCATTCATCATGCGTCCTATCCCGAGGCTGCGGACTTTGACGGAATTCCGGCAGGTGATCCTGCGGTGTTTGATGCTGCGATGGCCGCCCAAAGCGTGATCAACCAGCAAAAGACTGTTTCCAAGGTATCGATTGCAAGGCCGGTGGTGAAGGTGATGCTTAAGGCTCATCCGAAAACCATCGAGTCCTTCCTACCTGCTTCTCGCGATGTGATGTCGGCATCCAAGGTCGAGCACATCGACTGGATCCGGGATGAGGCGCTTGCGGCAAACGAGTTCCGGGTGGAGTCGATCGAGTATGGGCCGGAACCCCTAAAGAGCTAGACGCCCAGGCTGTCTTTTGAGATTGATTTTTTTCCTCCGAGCCGCATCACGCGGCCTCGCTTTCGCGCATCCTGCGCTCGCGAGAGTCGGCAAAATACCAATCCCAAAAGACAGACCATGCGTCGGATCTTTACGCTTCCATTCGATTCATCTTCCATTCATTCACTGAAGAATCGCAGGAATGTCGCTCGTCTTTAATTCCATGACGATTGCGGATTCGCCGTCGGAGTAAAACCCTTTGCGCTCATGGGTGCGTTTGAAGCCCAGGTGTTCATAGACGCCGATGGCCTGCTGGTTTGAAGCCCGCACTTCAAGAATGATCCGGGGGATTTCCTCGCGGACGGTTTCATTGATCATGGTCGAAAGAAGAATCCGGCTGAGTCCTAAACCCCGCCATTTTGGTGCAACCGTAACATTCAAAAGCGAGACACCTTCGGCCTGAAGCCAGTACACGAGATAGCCCAGCACAATGGAATCCGTTTCGTCGTCAGTGAGAACCATCACCCTAGAATAAGCCGTGTCCATTTCCTTCCGGAAGTGGATCTCGGACCAGGGCTCGGGGTAGCTCTCGCGCTCGATTTCAAGAATGGCGGGAATGTCATCCACGGTTGCAGGTCTTGGGCTCATTGCATTTGGGCGTTCCATGGGGTCTTAGGTACCCCGAGAGCCACTCCAAATGCAAGGTGCAGGTGCCTTCGATTTGGGCTAAGCTCTGGAGAGCAGGAGGCGTGGACCAGTGAAACGCGGAGTAATTTACGATGTTCTCTATGGGTTTGTTCCAATCACCGAATGGGAAGAGCGGATCATCAATTCTCCTTTCTTTCAGCGTCTTCGCTGGATCAAACAGCTGAGCTTTGCGAATTATATTTTTCCGGGCGCCGAACACAATCGATTCGGGCACACGATCGGGGTGATGCACTCGATGGATCAGATGCTTCGGGCCTTGGGACTCGCGGTTCCGGATCACGAGCTGTTTGATGCGAAGGCGACTTCACCCCAGGCCATGCTCCACAAGAGTCTCAGGATCTCGGCACTCATGCACGACATCGGGACTTTTCCGTTCTCGCACACCGTGGAGTACGCCTACATGAGGCACGGCAATGATGAGCGAAGACTTCCAAAACGTGCGAAAAAGCTTTCGAACAATCACGAGCACCTCGGCGCCTTCATCATCAAGAACACCCGCTATGAGGGTGGGGTCACCCGGATCCTTGAGGATTATGGTTTTGATGTGGCGATGATTTCAAAGATCATCAAGGGCGAGTCTCCCTATGTGATCGCAAATCAACTCATGCACTCGGACCTTGATGCCGACCGCATGGATTACCTTCTTCGTGATTCCTACTACACCGGAATCAAATACGGGCAATTCGACCGCGATTACATTCTTGCAAACCTCACCACCTTTGACATTGGTCGGGGTCAGGTGGGCTTCGGGGTGCGTGAAAATGCAATGCGCGCGGTTGAGGACTTTCTGATTGCGCGCTTCAACTGGTACTCGCAGGTGGTAAAAAACCAGCAGTCGTCCAAGTTTGATGTGATCTCAACCCAGATTGCGGAAAAGTTCCTCGATGAGGATCTCATTCACCAGTTTCATGACCTTCTTTCCATGATTGAGGAGCGGGATGAGCGATTTTTCTGGTGGAATGACATTTATTTCCTGAATCGCTGTCAGGAAGTGCGGCATCTGGGCTTGCTGGACGACCGCCATACCAATGAACTGATCGAGATGCTTTTGTACCGGAAGGCTCCAAAGACCGTTCATCATCCCGAATTCGAGCACCGGATCCTCGAGTCGAGCGGCTCCGAAAAAGAGCGCGAAAAACGGATCAAGCGCATCCGGGCGATTGTCGATGATTTCGAGCACGTGATCGAGGAACATGGAACCGGGGAGGAGTGGATCCTGGCCGACATTCCATCAAAGGACATCTCTTTTACGATGTCCAAAGACAAGCTCAACAAAAAGGAACGCAAAGGCCCCCTCTATCTTGAGCTTGAGCCAGTAAAAATCGTGACGAAGCGCGGAGGACCGAAACTCCTGATCGAGGTCGATAACTCCATCGTGAAACGCCTTTCGGGCTACATCAATTTTGTCCCCAACGTGTATGCGAATGAGGCCGCAATCAAGCTCTTTAAAGCGAAAAAGTTGCTTTAGATCCGCCTTCATCAAAAGCATTGCGATTGGGGCGATCCCGCCTTAAGTTAGGGGCGGTGGAACCATCCCGATTGAAGTCCCTGGTGCTCTTGTCCGGGGGACTCGACAGCAGCGCCAATCTTGCCTTCGCACGCCATTTCGATGAGCCCGTGCTTGCCCTTACGATCGATTACGGGCAGAAAGCCGCCGCGCGCGAGATCAGAAGCTCCATCGCGTTTGCAAACCATTTCAAGATTTCTCATCGGATTCTGGATCTCAAGTGGCTTGGCGAGCTCGGGGGAAGTGCGCTCACCGCCGGTGGCGTCGGGATTCCGAATCTTTCAATTTCTGACCTCGATCATCTTCCCACCACGCAAAAAACCGGCGCTACGGTCTGGGTGCCGAATCGGAACGGTCTCTTCATCAATGTTGCGGCAGCGATCGCTGAGAGCAAAGGGATTCAGCAGGTGGTTGTTGGGTTCAACAAGGAAGAGGCCGCGACCTTTCCGGACAATTCTTCGCAGTTTCTGGGGGTCTCTACCCTTGCGCTCAAATACTCGACCCGTAATGGAGTAAAGGTGGTTTCCTACACCGAGATGATGAACAAGGTGGAGATTGTGGAGGCCCTAAAGAACCTCCCCGAGCCTTTTCCTTTCGAGCATGTGTGGTCCTGCTATGCGGGTGGGGAAGCCTCATGCGGAGTGTGCGAATCCTGCAAACGCTTTGAGCGCGCAAAGAAGGGGGGATCAGCATGAAGACCCAGTGGATGGAATCTCCGATGCCCTACCTTGGACCGGAACTGAAACCCCATTTTATCCTCTCGAAATGGAAGATCGAGGGCTCGACTCTGGTTGCTTTCCGGGGGCCTTGTGATGTGAAGACAGAGCACCTCGTGGACTGGGAGGATCGTCTGCAGAGTGATTTCATCCGCGCGCGCGAAATGGTTCATTTTTTAGGCGAGTTTTTTGGAATCACGCTGAAAGAGGGAATCTGGATTCAGCGCTTGCTTGTGAGCGAGTGGTGCGTGGAACTCCTGAAGCGGGGAATTGAAGTGAGCCGCGAGGGGGATGATTTGTTCGTGGGCGGAAAGAAGCTCAGTGTCTCGATCGTTACGGCTTCTCCCGTGTCGGTGCTTTTGCATCTGGGAATCAATATTGATCCGGAAGGAGCGCCTGTTTCGGCAGTGGGGCTCGGGTCCTTGCTTCCCGGAGTGAAGGTCGAAGAACTGGCCGCGCGAATCTTGTCGCGCTTTCAGAATGAATATCAAAGTGTCGATCGGGCATCGGTAAAGGTGCGTCCGGTCATTTAGAAAAAGTCAAAGGTGAATCATGCCCATCCAATTTCCAAGGTACATTGAACAGTTAAAACCCTACATCGCAGGAAAACCCATCGAAGAGACCCAGCGCGAGTACGGAGTGAAAAAAGTCATCAAGCTTGCCTCGAACGAAAATCCGCTTGGTCCCTCGCCGCGCGCGGTTCTTGCGATGAAAAAGGCGATGAAGGAGCTGCAGTTGTATCCGGATGCAAGCGGATTTCATTTGAGAGTCGCGCTCTCCAAGCTTGAGGGAGTGAGCTTTGATGAGATTGTTCTAGGAAACGGATCAAACGAGGTGATCGAGCTCTTGATTCGCACGTTTTGCGTGCCAGGTGATTTCATGGTGGCAAGTGATGGAGTTTTTGCCGCGTACCCGATCTCGGCCCGCATCCAGGGGGTGGATACGCTCTTTACCCGCATGACCCAGGATTTCCGGTTTGACCTGAAGGCGATGATCGAGCTCATTCGGAACACTCCGAGGGTGAAGCTCGTGGCCCTTCCGAACCCAAACAATCCGACCGGAACCTATGTGACTGAGTCCGAGCTTGTGGAGTTTTTGACCGAGGTGGAAAAAGTCCGCGAGGGTTCGGTCCATGTGATTTTGGATTACGCCTATTGGGAATACGTTACGGCAAAGGATCTGCCGGATCCGATCCCATTGTATCGCCGGTTTTCGAATGTCTCGGTGCTGAAGACCTTTTCCAAGATCTATGGGCTTGGGGGGCTTAGGGTGGGCTATGGGGTGATTCGCCCGGAGCTTGCCAAAATGGTTCAGAAGGTGCGGATGCCGTTCAACGTTTCGAGCCTTGGGTTGATCGGAGCCGAAGCTGCGCTCAAGGACAAGGTATTCATCCGGAAGTCCGTTCGCCTGAACAACACCGGCATGAAGAAGATGATGGCGGCTTACCGGAAGCTCGGAATTCCTTTTCTTCCCTCTCAGGGCAATTTTTTATTGATCAATACTCGTCAGGGGCTAGGGCTCTCGGGGCCAGAGGTTTTTGAGGCTTGTCTCAGGATGGGTGTGATTTTGAGACCGATTTCAAATTATGGGATGCCGGATTGGGTGCGGGTCACGATCGGAACAGAGGCTCAGAACCGCACCGCGATTGCCGCGTTCGAGAAGCTAAAAAAGAATAAAAAAACATGAGGTTGTGGTAGGGTTTTCCCATGTCTACTCCCTTTGTTGTTGCTGTGGATGGTCCTGCGGGAACCGGAAAAAGTTCCGCAACCAAGCGGATCGCGGATCTTCTCAATCTGATTCATGTCGATACCGGAGCCCTGTATCGGGGAGTGGCTTACCTGTGCTTTGAGGCGGGATTCACCGCCGATTTTGATGAGTCCGATCATGCGGCAATCTCCAAGATCGCGGAAAAAGCAAAATTTGAATTTAGGCGAGTGAAGGATCGAAATCCGAAGAATCGTCTTTTTGTGAATGCGCGCGATGTCACTTCCATGATCCGCACCCCCGAAATGAGTATGATGGCGTCCCGGATTTCGGCAATCCCCGGAGTTCGGTCAGCGCTGAAGGGCCTGCAAAGGACTCTCGGGCTCCAGGCTCCCTCTATCCTGGAGGGGCGTGATATCGGTACCGTGATTTTTCCAGATGCGCCCATCAAGTTTTTCCTGACTGCAAGCATTGATGAACGAGCCAAGCGCAGACTTGCGGAGCTGGAAGCGCAAGACAGCGACACGATATCGTTTGAGGATTTGAAAGAACAGATCCGGATCCGAGATGAGGGAGATTCCAATCGAGCGATCGCACCGCTAAAAAAGGCGCCGGATGCGATTGAAATCGATACCACGAGTTACACGCTGGATCAGGTGGTTAAACTCATGGCCGAGCAGATTCGAACGGTTCAAGTCCGGATCCAGAAGAAGGAACAAGGATGAGGATTCTCGTCACCCGGACCGATCGCCTTGGCGATGTGATCCTCGCAACCCCGGTGCTTCGAAAACTCCGGGAGCTCAATCCAAACGACGAGATCTTTTTTTTAGCCCAGCGCCACTGGCATCCCATTCTCCAGTATGGAGCTCCGATTGAGCTCCTTCCGCATGATCCAAACGTAGGAGAAAAATCCCTTTCGGATTTGATCCGAAAACAAGGGATCGATGTGGCCTATGTTTTGAAAGATGAAGAAATGGTTTCACGCGCGATCAAGTCGGCGGGGGTTCCCGTACGGGTCGGACCTTATTCCACCCTTCGGTCATTTTTCATTTTTAACGAAGGCAAGTGGCAGCGTCGCTCGAAGTGCCTGATGCATGAGGCGGAGTACAATCTGGATTTGATCGCGCCGAGGCAGCCCGCAGTTGATGCTTCGGATCTTCCGAGGGCCTGGGTTGCAACCTCCGATTCCGCAAAAATCCGTGCTCAGCAGTACTTGTCAAAAAAGAAGCTTGGAAGCCGAGGCTTCATCGTGATTCATCCGGGTTCCAGTGGTTCGGCTCGCTACGTGGAGATCGCAAAAATCCATTACTTGGCTCAGCGCCTGATGCAACGGGGGCATCGGGTGGTGGTGTCCGGTGGTCCCGGAGAAACGGCAATTCTTGAGGCTTTTCGCGAAAAGGCGCAAGGGGTTTTGCTGCTTGGTCCGGCAGATGGCCTTGAACTCGATGGCATGGCGGAGGTTTATCGGCACGCAAAGGTGGTGATCGCGCACGGAACCGGCCCTTTGCACCTGGCTGCCGCGGTGGATACTCCGACCTTTGCGATTTTTCCGCCCCTTTTTGTGCTTTCTGAAAAGCGCTGGGGGCCGCTCATTTCCCGGAGATCAGTTTGGGTTCCCGGAGTGGAATGTCCTGAGACCTACAAATGCAGGGGGGAGCGCTGTGCGCATTTTGATTGCATGAACTTGTTTGATGTCGAATCCGCAGTGCAGGAAGTGGAGAGAGTAAGCGTATGAGAAATCCAGCCAACCCAGTAACCCTCACCGAAGAAACACTCCTGCAGGTATTGTCCCTGTATCAAAAACAAAAGATCGCGGTGCTTGGGGATGTTGGCATTGATCGCTATACCCGGGGCACGGTGGAGAGGATATCGCCCGAGGCGCCGGTTCCCATCGTGTTTGTCCAAAGTGAGAGCCTGAAGCTCGGGCTTGCCGCAAACGTTGCCGACAACATCATCGCCCTTGGCGGTGAGGCCTACATTTCAGGAGTGGTCGGAAATGACGGAGATGCCAGGGATTTTCTCAAGCTCATGAAGGAGAAGGGGCTTTCCACGCGGAATCTGGTGGTTGATGAGTCCAGAAGAACCATTTTGAAGGAGCGCGTGGTGGCTGAGACCCAGCAGGTGCTACGGGTGGATTATGAAAGCACGCATCCGCTTTCAAAGGAGATCCAAAAGAAGGTTTCTGCATCGATTCTTCAATGTGTGAAACATGCGGACGCGCTCATCATCGAGGATTATGCCAAGGGCCTCATGAACGAAATGATGATTCAAGGGGTGATCAAGGCCGCGCGAAAAAAGAAGATTCCGGTTTTGGTGGATCCTCACCTGAAAACTCCGGCGAATTGGTATGCAGGCGCGACCCTACTTACGCCAAACAAGAAAGAGGCCGAAGCGCTTGCCGGCGTGAAGATTGATGATTCAAAGAGCCTGATGGATGCGGGGGCTGCAATCCTCAGGCAAACCCGGGCTGAGAGTTTGATCATCACTCTTGGAAAAGACGGAATGGCGATCTTCAAGGGACCGGGCGTAAAGCCGATCCTGATTCCGACCTTTGCCCGCGAGGTTTATGATGTTTCAGGAGCCGGAGACACTGTGATTTCGGTTCTTGCTCTCTCACTTGCCTCTGGGGCAAAGATCGAGGAGGCGGCCTACATCTCGAACCTTGCGGCCGGAGTCGAGGTGAGCAAGCGTGGAACGGCTACCGTATCGCCCCAGGAAATCACTGAGGCATATCTGCGCTCGAGGGGCTAGTTTTCCCGGATCGGCTCAGGGAAAGGAACGGCGAAGTTCCCCTCTTGTGATCCACGACAGTCCCAGAAGAAGCACAACAGCGGCCGCAATGTAAAAGGGAAGTTCGGGTTTTAGGCTGAATGCCAGAATTCCGCAAAATGGACCTAGGATCCGCGCAAGGCTGCTCAGGCCTTCCTTCAGACCCATCACGGCTCCCTGCTCATCGATCGACGCCCGCTTTGAAACAAGCGCTGCGAGTGTGGGGTTGATCAAACCACTCCCGAGCGCAAGCGGGATGGCGCTCACAAAAAACCACTCATAGCCCGGGCTGTGGGCAAACAGTGCCATGGCTGCGCCTTGAATCAGGAAGCCTGCGATCGCAAGTTTCACCTCTCCGTATTTCGGGACCCATTTGCGGATCAATCCGCCTTGGATGATCGCGCCCAGAATTCCCGACCACATCAGCACCAGGCCTGTTTTGTAGGCGGCATCAGTGGTTTCAAGATCGAAGCGGTTTTGAATCAGTAGCGAAAACACCTGTTCAAGGTTGGAGAAGGCAAAGGTGGCAAAAAAAGTCGAGATCACTGGGACGAGAAGGGAGTGGTTCTTCATGACCCGTTTCAGGGTGTTCCACTGGATGAGCCGGGAGCGACCCTCGCGCTTGTCTTTGGATTGATTGCGCAAGCGCACATCAGGCGGCAGGCTTTCCTTGAGCCGAAACCAGGCAAGGATCAGATTGAGAAGGCAAAGAGTGCCCGCGATGAGCCCTGGCGCCATCATTCCGATCTTTGCGGTGGAGATGCCTCCGATCGGGGGGCCAAGCGTAAAGCCGATGCCAAAGGCTGCACCGATGAGTCCCATTCCTTTTGCGCGGTCCTCGGGTTTTGTGACATCCGCGATGTACGCCTGTGCCGTTGAAATGTTTGCGGCAAAAATCCCGGCAAGCGCGCGGGACAGGATGATGAGAGGAAGGGTTTTGGCTGCGGCAAATAGAAAGTAAGAAGTGGTGGAACCGCAAAGGGAGAGCAGCAGAACCGGGCGCCTTCCGATTCGGTCGGAGAGTCCGCCCCAGATGGGCGAAAAGAAGAATTGCATCAAAGAGTAGATCGACCCAAGCACTGCAAGCTCAAGACCGCTTGCGCCGAAGTGCCTGCCGTAAATGCCGACGAGCGGGATGATCATTCCAAAGCCCACGAGATCAAGGAAAACCGTTGTGAAGATCACGATGAGCGGGGATGCGCCTGTTTTGGATTCGTTCATGCCCACAGGTCTAACAAACAAGAGGAAAGCTCTCAAACTCAATGTTAGGCTTCCATCCATGACAGAACTCAGCTGGGGATCGGGCCCCACGCGCTATTTTTTCGATCTCACCCCGGACAGGGTCATGGATGCGCTCGAGCAGAACCCGATCCTCGGAGTTCGGGAGCGTTGCACGGGCTACTGCCAGCCCCTTGCGAGCTTTGAGAACCGGGTCTACGAGGTTGAGTTCGAGGGACGCACCCGCAAGGTGGTGAAGTTCTACCGGCCCGGTCGCTGGAGCGAGCAACAGATTCTGGAGGAGCATGAATTCATGCTTGAGATCCGGGATGCAGAGATTCCCGTGGTGGTCCCCGATTTTTTTGAAAAAGAGGGGGATACGCTCCGAAAAACCCCGGCTGGGCTATTTTATTGCGTGTACCCGAAAGTGGGGGGACGCCAGCCCGAGGATCTTCCGCCTGAAAAGCTCAGTCAGCTTGGACGTCTCATCGCGAGGATGCATGCGGTGGGCGGAAGGAAAGCGGCCCCTTCGCGGGTCAAGCTCACGCCGGAAGTTTATGGAAAAGCATCGCTGGAGTTTTTGCTCAAAGGTCCTTTCATCAATTCGAATGTTGAAAAGCGTTTTGAGGCGATTGTCGATCCGATTCTGTCCCGCGCGCTTGCCCTTTTTCAAGGGCAGCCCCTTCAGCGGATCCATGGGGATTGTCATGCGGGGAATATTCTATGGAATGAAAAGACGGGCCCATTTTTCATTGATTTTGATGACATGGTGATGGGGCCCCCGATTCAGGATCTCTGGCTCCTTGCTCCTGATCCGGAGGCTCTGGTTCACCTGATCGAAGGCTATCAGCAGATGCGTGATCTTCCTCATGGAAGCCTTCGAATCGTGGAAGTGCTTCGCGCACTTCGGATGATTCATTATGCAACCTGGATTGCCAAGCGCTACGAGGATCCCGCGTTTCAAAAAGCGTTTCCGCATTTTGAGTCGCCCCGGTATTGGGATGAACTTACAACCGACCTTGAACGCCAGTGGGAGAGGATTGAGAAGCATGCCTTCGATCAAGGGATCTGAAATCCAAAAATTCAAAGAGCAATTCAGGAGCCGCGAGGGAATCCATCTGAATTCAGCCGGGCAGTCACCGATTTCCTTGCGGGTTCAGGAGCGGGTGAGAGAGGTGGTGGAGCTTCAGGCAAGGCATGCTTCTTTTTCTGATCCTGAGCTCGTGTCGATGCTCACGCGTGCTCGCAGTCGCATTGCCGGATTTTTGGGAGCGGACCCAAAGCACTTCGCATTTGCTCCGAATGTAGCAAGTGCGATTTCCCAGGTTGCACTGGGCTTTCCGTTGAAGCCCGGAGACCGGGTCGTGACCATTGATCAGGAATATTCAAGTCAGTTCTACCCCTGGAAAGTTGCATGTGAGCGGAGCGGGGCGGAACTGAAGGTGGTTTCTTCGGATGCTCATGCGCAAGTAAACCTCGATCAGCTTTTTGATTCGATTCGCCCCGGAGTGAAGGTGGTTTCGGTATCCTGGGTTCAGTTCAAAACGGGAAGCATTCTGGATTTGAGGATGCTGGGGGAGCATTGCAACAAGAACGGTGCTTTTCTTGCGGTGGATGGGATTCAGGCTTTAGGCCAGCTTCCCTTTGATTTCAATTCGCTTCCAGTCGATTTTATTGCGGGCGCCGCCCACAAGTGGATGGCCTCACTCTTGGGCCAAGGTTTTTTTGCGGTGAAGCCCGAGCTCATGAAACATCTTGTGCCTCTTCAGATCGGTGCTGGAACGTTCAGCGCGTGGGGGCGTGACTTTGATCCGAAGGCCTCCATGGTGGAAACTGCATCCAAGTTTGAGCCGGGAGCATTTTCATTTGTCTCGCTTTTTGCGCTCGATTCTGCGGTGGAATTGTTTCTGGAAACCGAGATGCATGGAATCGAAGCTGAGATCGCAAGGTTATCAAAGGTTCTTCGCGAGGGGATTCTTAGTCTTGGGATTTCACTCTCGACTCCGAAGGACCAGCGGGGCGGTATTACCAGTTTCATGCTAGAGCCTGAGCGGGAGTCGCGGTTTCTTTCATCCTGTCGGAATTCCGGAATCGCTGTCATGAAGCGCGGAGATTTTATCCGTATTTCACCCCATGCGTACAATGAAGATTTTGAAATTGAGCGAGTGCTCGAAGTATTGAAGGAGTCTGCATCATGAAAACAAGCAATGAAGGATACGATCTACACATTCTGGTTTGCACGAACCAAAAAGAAAAGGGCGAGAGCTGTGGGCCGAAGGGCGGACAGGAAATCGTCGATCAACTCAAGGTCTGGACCAAGGAACAGAAGTTTCCGGGCAAGGTCAGGGTGAACAAATCTGGGTGCCTTGGAAAGTGCGAGTCCGGCATCGCCTGCGTTGCCTACCCGAAAGGAAACTGGGTGCTGGAGGCACGGCCCTCGGATTTACCGGCAATTCAGGAATGGATCCGGGGCAATTTGAAAACCTAATCGTTTTTCCGGTTGATTCCTTGCGGAAGGCGCGGCTAAGCTTGCGCCATGCTCGACATCAAATACATCCGCGAAAACAAAGACCTGGTACGGAGTGCGCTGCAAAACAAAAGAGTGAACTTGGATCTGGATGAGCTCCTCTTGCTTGATGCGGAAGTGCTTGAGTTGAAAAAGCGCGTTCAGTCCCTGCAAGAAGAAAAAAATGCAAACGCAAAGAAGATGCCGAAGGCCACGCCGGAAGAGCGTCCGGGCTTGATTGAGCGGGGACGGGCTGTGGGGCAAGAGATCTCAAAGATCGAGCCGGAACTTGCGATTAAGGAAGAGGGGCTTAAAAACCTTCTTTGGCTCACCCCTCTGGTTCCCGCCGCAGATGTTCCGATTGGAAAAGATGATTCCGAGAATGTGGAGCGAAAAAAGGGCGGAACTGTTCCTGCGTTTGATTTTGCATCCAAGGATCATGTCGAGATCGCCCTTCAAAACAATTGGGCGGAATTTGAACGGATGGCGGCGGTTTGCGGCTCCCGGATGATCGCGCTTAAGAACGATCTTGCGCTTTATGAGTTCGCCATCATCCGCTTTGCGCTCGATTTTCTGGCAAGCAAGGGTTCTCAGATCATCACGGTTCCTGCCATGGTTCGGGAGGCGGCACTCTTCGGGACCGGGCACTTTCCCGCGGGCCGTGAACAGGTTTATCACTTGAAAGAAGACGATTTGTATCTTTCGGGAACCGCCGAGGTTCCGGTCACTTCGATTTTCTCAGGCGAGATTGTTGCGGAGAGTGAAATTCCCAAGCGCATTGGTGCGTTTTCGCCATGCTTTCGGCGCGAAGCGGGGAGTGCGGGCAAGGACGTGCGCGGGCTCATGCGGGTTCACCAGTTTAACAAGGTGGAGCAATTCGTATTTTGCAGAAACGATGCCGATGAATCCGCACACTGGCATCAGGAGCTTTTGAAAACCTCGGAAGAGATCGTTCAGGCGCTTGAGCTTCCCTACCGGATCATCGAAGTCTGCACCGGTGACATGGGTGCCGGAAAATACCGCATGCACGATCTTGAGTGCTGGGTGCCGTCCGAAAAGCGCTACCGCGAGACTCATTCTTGCTCCAGTCTTCATGACTGGCAGGCAAGGCGCGCGAACCTCCGCTACCGCGACCGCGATGAAAAAGTAAAATTCATGCACACGCTGAACAACACGGCGGTTGCCACGCCGAGGATTCTGATTCCACTCCTTGAGAATCATCAGCTTTCAAATGGAGCCATTCGCATACCGAAGGCGCTTCAGGCCTATATGGGTGGGCGCGATCGAATCGGGGGGTAGGCCACGAGTCTCGTTGAGTGGTTTGCATTACCCCTGAGAAATGGGCTTGGAGGAAGGTCGCGAGGTGGGAATCCCTTGAATTCTAACGAGTTTGTCCTCCGAGCCGCTTTCTGTGGCCTCGCTCGCTTCAGGTCGCCTACGCATTCTGCTCCGGCGTGCTACGCAACCCACACCCGGACTCATGCCCGAGCGCGAGTTGCGATGATTTGAAAACGCGTTATAATTCAATTGTTTATAACAGATCAAGATTCGGCTATTTCCATTTTTTCAAAGGTGACTTTTGATTTGCCCCCTAATCTATTGACTGTTTTTGTCGGAAATGTTAGAGTCCTGCCCGTATGTCAAATCAACTTTCTCTTTTCCTGGTTTTTGGAGTGGCGCTTCTTTCTTCCTCATCCTTCGCGGAACCGCGGCAGACTCTCAAGTGCAGAGTAGAAAAGAATGTGAATCAGATTCTCTCTGTTGAAGTGGAGGAAACGGATCTTGAAGGACAGATTGCGGCTCGCATCCTGTTTTCCAAAAAAGATGGGGCCAGTGAACCCATCCTCAGGGTTTCCAATGGGAGCGTTTCGGATTTCAGGATCTATCTGTATGAAACGAATGAGTTCGGTGTTGGCACCACTTATCGCTATCTTGAGCGCAACCGGAAAGATGGAACATATTCGATCTCTCATTATTTTCAATGTGACTGGGTCAATCACGAAGAGAAGTGTCCTCCCGGTGCTGACCTTGAGTTTCGGGGAAGCGCGGGGGATGCCGTTTGTGAAATTGTGAACCATTGAGCGAGATGGATTTCTACGAGGCTGTCCGCACCCGGCGGAGCATTCGAAGTTATACAGAGAAACCTGTTCCGAAAGAGGCAATCGATCGTGCATTGAGTGCGGCGCTTCTCGCTCCCAACTCCTCGAATCTTCAAACTTGGGGCTTTTATTGGGTAAAAACACCCGAAAAAAAGAAAAAACTCGTGGAGGCATGTCTTTCCCAACGGGCAGCAAGGACCGCGCAGGAATTGATTGTGGTGACCGCCGAGCCAAAGAGGTGGAAGCAAAATCGTGCCCGGATGATTGAGGAGCTTGATCGTGCACAGGCCCCGAAATTCATGTATCCCTACTATCAGAAGCTGATTCCATTCACCTACGGCTTTCAGTTTCTCGCCCCTTTGAAATGGCTCATTTTGAATGGTGTCGGTCTTTTCAGGCCCATGACGCGCAGACCTTGGAGTTTTCGGGATCGGGAGGAGATTTCCATCAAGTCCGCCGCTCTTGCGTGTGAGAACTTCATGCTTGCGATCGCAGCCGAAGGCTTTGGAACCTGTCCGATGGAAGGGTTTGATGAGTGTCGGGTGAAGGGGTTGCTGGGCCTTGGTTTCAGTGACCGTGTGGTGATGGTCATTTCGGTGGGTGAGCCCGAGGCTTCCAACGGGATTTGGGGCGCCCAAATCCGATTTGATTCCAAAAACTTCATTCAGGAGTGCTGAGTCCGCATTGGTCAACCCAAGGTCAATTTCCTGACTCTTGCAAGTTCGCTTCGTGTCTTTGAAAATCATTCAAAGATAGGGGGGGGAATGAGTCAAAACCAGAATAGTCCGATTACGGGGATCCTCGACGAATCCGAAGTGATTATTGATTTTGGAAAACATGAGGGACGAACGGTGAAGGAACTTCAGTTTCTGGATCCTGATCTTTATGCAGCTCTCGCCGGTGAAAAGGGAGATGGAGTATTTGCCATCCGTCGTCATCGGGACAAAACTTTTCGACTTTTCCTGAATCCTCTTGCGCAGATGGATCAGTGACCGATAGCTTTTTGTCATGCTGGACTCTTTTTTGCGTCAGGTGACAAAAGATTCGTACGGGCCCGTGGCTTTCACTGAAAAAACCTCAATTCCCTCCGTCGTGCACAAGTTCAACGACGGTTTTTCTGTTCTTGGGTGGGGCCGGATGCCGGATCCGATTGCAGATCGGGGAAGAATTGCGGCCGGGGTCTTCAGTCTGCTCAATGAAATCTATCGTTCCGAGGAATCCTGGAATCAATTCCTGCGCTCACCGGAGGCGCTTTCCTTCCGGAAGGCGGGCACAAGCATTCCACAGAGCGGAAACGTGAGTTCGATGTTGAATGAAATTTCCGAGCGTCTGCCTGTTCGCTCCAATTATCTTGGAGTGATCGATGAAAAGGTTTTCAAGGTCCTAGATTCAAAGTCACCTCTGCGGGCGGAGCATCTGGTGCCAAGGAGTGCCCTTCAAGAGAGATTGAAGGATACGCCATGTCTTTATCCAGTTTGCGAATATTTTCAGGAAGAGAAAGTCCCTTCGGCAACCGTCATGGGGCGCGCAGTCTGGGATCCTTCGGTTTGGCGTGGGCAGGCATTTCCCAAAATGCTTCCGTTTCAATTTTTGTGTCATTTCACCTTGAATGAATCAAGTGTGGAGTCGCTTCGCACGTCAGATCTTTCAATTCCAAAAACAGCGGCACTCCATACGCTTCAGCCCGGAGTGATGTGGGATTTTCCGGTAATTGAGCTCGTATTGCCCCAGGATCCGTTTCGCAGGCGAATCGGACTTTCTGAAGCCATCTGGATGACTGGCCTGTCGGCATCGAAACTTCAGGAGCTGATGCTCTCTGCTGCATGGATCTCTGCATTCGCCCGGGCTCAGGTTCGGAGTTTCGGATTGAATCTTGAATTCATCGAGTTGAAATTCGCGCTTCAGGAAAACCAGGAACCTGTTTTGGTCGACGCATTTGCTCTGGATGAAATGGGCTTGGAAAAGAATGGCATGCGGTTTCAATTCGAGACAGCCCTTGAGCACTACAAGAAAACCAGCTGGTATGATGCTGTAACACGTTCAAAAAACCAGGCACTGCATCTGGGATCCTCCGAGTGGCGCAGGAACTGCGTCGAACCCGTTCCCTTGCTTGATCCAAAAGTAAAAACCAGGGTGGAGGAAGAATTCAAGGTTCTTGCCACCCATCTTTTCGGGAAGAGTTCCGATGTTTTGTAGGGTTGAGACCGGCTTCAAGACAGATTTCACGGATCCCGAAGCGGAACAGATTCTCCGGAAGATCAGAGAGATCCATCCGAGTCTTTCCGAGAAGATCCGTTGGACTCGAAAGCTCAAGGTGACTTGGATGGAAATCGATGCTCCGCGAGACAAGGTTGTGCATGCCATCCAAGCCGCTTTCAAGAATCGTGTGACCGATTGGGTCTTTACCGGGGACTTGTTGCCCTCTGCCGCGGGCGCCACAGGCACCCTCTACGACCTGATGCAGGAATCCCCGTTTCGTCCCGGAGTGTTTCATGGAATCGAGAAGCGTAAGCGCCTGAGTGTCCACGATGAGGATGCCTTGGTCATTCTGGACGCAGTCCAAACCATCATGGGCAGAAAGTCTCCCGAGGATCGCGTAGTCACCGGTGAACTCCTGCTGATGGAGGGTGCAAGGCTCATCCAGTCTGATCTTGAATGGGTGGCAAGAAACTGGTTTGCGCGTGAGCAAACCGAATCCTGGTCGCTTCTTTCGGAAGAGGAGTTGAAGCGTAACTCCCGGTTTCAGGGAGAGCAGGTCGCCAAGTATCTTGCATCCCCTCAACTGGCCGTACGATCGAAACTGCTTCAGTTTCGAAGTCCGTCCAGGCCGCAGGATCTTCCGATCCAATGGTCCAGGATCAACGAGCTTCTTCGCGCCCGGCTTCCGGATCGGACTGCAAAGGCTCCTCTTTGTCAGGGCGATGAGTGGAGCTTTATTTCGGACATGCGTTTTTCTTCCTCAAAACTTCAGTTGGAGTCCTTGATTCAAACGGAGTTCCAACTGTGCAGGCATCAGCTCGAGCATTTTGACCAAAAGGGCGAGATGCGTCTTCAAACCTTGCTGGGAGTCCTTCCCGAGAAGAACAGGCTTTGGAGGAGCGAAATCGAAGGAGAATCACCGCTCAAGGTCCGCGACGATTTCGAGAGCGCAATCGAGCGGGTTGCCGAATCCACCAACACTCCGGTTGCGGTGATGAAAGTTCTTGAGGAAGGACATGAGTCCCTTCCTGCGTATTTCTGGACGGGAAGTGTGAGTCTTTTCAATCCAGGACTCTTGCCTCCGAATCCCAGAGAAACCGGCTCTATCTCGGAGCTTTTGTTTGTGGGGTATTCCGATCAGGGGCTTTTGAGAAACCTTACCTATTTGAGCGAGCTCAAGTCCGTATTCCGACATGCAATCCAGGGTGAGGCATTGGATTTTTCGATTCATGCATCCGGACGCAGTCTTTTGCAATGTCTGAAGGGAGGCAAGAGTCACCTTCAATACGGAATGGATCTTCAGATTGATGGAGTGCAGGAGTGGTTCAAGCGATTTTTTGAATCCGGACTTTCGCTCGGATTCATTTGGGGAATAAATCCGGATAAAAGGGAATGGGTTTTTCATGAACTCGGATTGCGAGGAGTTCCTTTTCTTTCATTCGGAACCACTACTTTGACTGGAGATGTGCGGATCCTGGAGGGTGGCTCTGTCAAGGCGGGAGCCACGATTCAAGAGTTTTTCGGTCTTGATTCGAGTGAGAGTCGGGGAGAAGAGTCCTTGCTTGAGGAACCGCTATTTTTACAGGAAGACCGGAGACAGCCCTCCCGGTTCCGGAACCGGTTTGCCACCGAGGAGTTGATCCTGAAGCCTGAAGTTTTTCATACTTCGGTGGCCACGCCCATTGTGATAAGACCCTCACTTGACTCGTGGTCGGGATTGATGGTGCTCTCCGACCTTGTGGATCAGGGTTTTTCGTCGGAGCATCTGGATTATCTGCTTCGGAAGTGTACCGCGATGGGTGGCCAGATCAATTCAATCCAGGTTTCCTATTTGAACGGACTCCGTGAGTGGTCGAAGGTCCTAAAGAAAGTAGAGCGTGAATACGGCATTCAGGTGACTGAAATCGAGTATGCCCATGAACCGGACATTCAGGCCCATTGGATGGCCATTCAGGTTGTTGCGAAAGTTTCCGATATCCGAACCGTACGGACAGAGGAGCTTAAGTTTGTCCAAGACCGGATTTACTGGTTGCCCGGAGACTTCGAGCAGCCCGGAACCCGCTGGCTTGCCGGATTCGAAGGGCGCTATCAGACAGGACTTCACAGTGCGGTTGCGATCGAGTCCACTGCGGACGCGAGCAAAGGAGTCGTGGATGCGCTTTCATTTGCATTGAAGAAGCGGAAACTCGGGGCTGAGGTCAGGCTCCAGCATCATTTTCCCGGAGGTTTTTTCGTGAGCGTGAGTGAAAACGAGCGCTATGCAATTGAAGAGGAATGGAGGGTTCTCGGGGTTGAGTTCGAATTTGTAGGAAGGGTGACCTCCACGCCTTACCTTGTGATCCGGAATGAAGCGGATCAAGTGGAGACCCTTTCCATCGAGGATCTTTTATGAGCAGCAAATACCGGGCACTCATTCTTTCGGCACCCGGAAGCCGGGGAGAGCGACATTTTGAACATGGTTTGAACTCGGTTGGTTTTGACTCGGAGATCCTGAGCGTTGCGGATATCCTCGATTACCGGATTGACCTTGATCAGCTCTGCCTGAAATACAAGGTACTGATCGTGACCGGAGGCAATACGTATTCCTCGGTTTTGGGTGGGGGGAAGATGTTTGCGATCAAGATGCAGCATCTGTTTCGTTGGAATCTCCTGAAATTTGCCGAGCGTGGAGGCCTGGTCCTTGGGGTGGGCACGGGATTTCAGGCGTTGCTCCATATGAATGTCTTTGGTGACGATTTCACCTTGAGAATCAACGAATCGGCTCAGACCGAAAGCCGATGGGTGAAGGCGGTTCCGATCGGCAACCGCTGCATCTGGCTCAAGGAAATGGGGACCATTGAATTGCCGCTCAATCAGAAGGACACCGAGTTTGTGATCGAGCCCGGTGCATTTGTGGAGGCCAAGGGGAAGATCGAGCGGCTTGGGCTTGCGTGCCTGAAGACCGGTGAGCAGGAAAAGATCATCGGCCTTTGTGATCCATCGGGGCGGATCTTCGGTCTGACGCCGCATCCCGAGTATTTCTTGAACTGGACCAATGCCGAGGACTGGTTCATGAACCCGACCCGCGCGGCAGCGCCCGGCCAAGGTTATGCGATTTTTGAAAACGCCGCGAAATATTGCGAGCAATGACAGCTGGGCTTTACTTTGCCCAGTAGGCCTCATCAAGGCTTTCCTCTTTTTCAGGGAGTCCCCGGAAGAGCCGTGGGGAATTTCGAGACAGGATCTCGAAGCTTACGCGATTTGAATATTTGCAAATCTGCGCAAGCGAGGAGTAGGTGAGGTAAGGAGCCGCGTGCTTCGGACTGTTCGGGATTTTGCTGAAATGGTAGCGGTTTGCAGCCATGTCGTGAAGGAGCGCCGCAAGCGCGCCGTCGCCCGCGCCATTGGTGTTTCGGATCTCGAGCGGCCCGCCCATGAACGGATTGATGTGCGAGTAGATCGACACCGGATTTTCGCAATCTGATCTTCGCATGGCACGCGAGTATTCATACTGGTTGTAGTTCACAATCGATTTGGTGTGGAGTTCGTGTTTCGTGAGGCGCGCGAACTTTTCGTCCACGATCGCTCCGATGTAGAGGCCCTGGGCGCCGACCGTAAGCAGGGCAAGATCCGTGATTTGAAGGGCGTCCTGCAAAGAAAGAAGCGGGTCCTCGATTCCGGTAAGCGCCCTTGCTTCGTCGTGGTTCATGGCAAGAACATTGACATGATCCGCGATGAACTTTTTGAAGAATTCGGATTTTTCGGCAACAAGGCCACTGGTTCCGAGCGTCAGCACAATCGGCACTTTTGCGGCTTTTGCGATTACACAGGCCTTGAGGGTTGCCTTGAAAATCGGTGCTGCCTCATCGCGCAGGATGTAGGCCGAAATCAGAAGCGCACAGGATCGCTCGATCAGGGCGGCTGGAATGTAATCCGGGCTCAAATCGTTCATGCAGCCTTTTGAGATTCCAAACGTGCGCTCGCCATCCGGGGTGATGAAGCACATGGCTCGACCCATGGGCGAGGGGCAGGGTTGCAGATGATTGAGGTCGACTTTCGAGGAGGTGGAAGCGATGTACTTGAAAGAATAATCGCCCACGGTGATTTGTTTTGAGATCGCACCCAATAGAACTGCGCGCTCGTCGGAAAGAACCGAAAAATTGTGAAGCGTGTTCCCTACGGTTCCACCGGCAAACTCTCCGTGAATTCTTTTCTCGGCGCGAAGCCTTTCATAGATTTCATCGCATAGCCTGTGATCGATCAGTTGGGATTGCCCCTTTTGAAGGCGATATTCTTCGAGGAAGGAGTCCTCGACCTGGCACTCGATGTCGACCAGAAGCTGATCGATGCCGATCACGTGGTAGGAACTATCGGTCATGAAGTTGTGATCGATGTTGACCCGATCTTTTTCGGTGACCGGGAAGTAGTGTTTGCTCTTTCGTCTGCCGGGAAATTTCATCGCTTTTTGGTCCTTTTGGGAGTGGGGAGAGACTAGTGGAGAGGGGGTATTTTTTCAACCAAAAACAGATAAAAACAATCAGGAATATCTGAAGGGTTGGCTCGCCGGGGCGGCGCAAATTCAACGGGAGCAGTTGACCATTTAAAGAGGCTCTTTGGTTTTGATTTTGAGTGGCTTTCTTGAGATCGGATGGATGAACTCAAGTTCGGCGGCCTGGAGCATGAGGCGGGGGGCGCCCTTGAAAAAGCCCGTCCATGGTTCGGGGTTCCCATACAAAGGATCTCCGACCAGTGAATGTCCGATCGAATCGAAATGGCGCCTGATTTGGTGAAAGCGTCCCGTGTAAGGATGAATTTCCACCAGGCTGAACCCTCGCCCGGATTTCAGGCGCGTATAATCGGTGCGCGCGGATTCGGTCTCATCGGATTTGTTCTTTTTCAAGGGCGTTTTGATACAGCCCTTGGAGGGCGTCTCGCCCACGCACCATGCATGGTAGGTCTTCTTCACTTTGTGTTCCTTGAAAAGGCGGGTGAAGGCTGCGGCACTTTTTGGATCGAGGGCAAACAAGACGAGGCCCGACGTATCCGCATCGATCCGGTGAACCGGAAACAAGCGCTGATTCAGCTGATCCTCGAGCAGCTCCTTCAGTCCCGGAGCGTTTCCACCGCGAGATTCGCGGTAGGTGGAGATTCCGTGGGGCTTGTGAGCGCAAAGGCAGAAGGAGTCCCGATGGATCACCTTGAATTTGAGAGGAGGTTTGGAGGAGCCCGGGTTCATTCCATCGCACTATACATGAAACGGGCCTTTCTGCTAAAAGAAGTCCATGCATTTGAGCGAAAAAGCAAAACGTCTGATTGATCTCGAAAACCGGTATGGTGGGAAGAACTACGCTCCGCTCGAAGTGGTTCTGACCAAAGGGCAGGGGGCAAAGGTCTGGGATGTGGATGGCAAGGAGTACCTTGATTTTCTTTCAGCCTACAGCGCCGTCAATCAGGGACACGCGCACCCGAAGATCGTAGCGGCACTGACCGAGCAAGCATCCCGACTTACGCTCACCTCGCGAGCCTTTTATAACGATCGTCTGGGAGAGTTTGAAAAGTGGCTCTGCGAGCTTTTGGGATTTGATCGTCTGATTCCGATGAACTCGGGTGCAGAGGCGGTCGAGACCGCAATGAAGCTGGCCCGTCGCTGGGGCTATGATGTGAAAAAGATTCCTGAGAATCAGGCCAAGATCATCGTGTGCGAGGGGAATTTTCACGGGCGCACCCTTGGAATTCTTTCTGCGTCGACCGATCCCGCGTCCCGCGGCGGATTTGGTCCCTATCTGCCGGGATTCATTGTCATTCCCTACAATGATTTGAAGGCGCTGGAGCATGCGCTGAAAGATCCCCATGTTGCGGGATTTCTGGTGGAGCCCATTCAAGGGGAAGCGGGAGTTGTGGTTCCGGATGAGGGGTATCTTCGCTGTGCGGCTTGCATGTGCAAAAGTGCGGGCGTGCTTTTCATCGCGGATGAAGTTCAAACGGGGCTTGCAAGAACAGGGCGACTGCTTGCTTGTGATCATGAGAACGTGAAACCCGATGTTTTGATTTTGGGAAAGGCGCTTTCAGGCGGAGTGCTTCCGGTTTCAGCGGTGCTTTCTTCAAACGAAGTGATTCTGACGATTAGGCCAGGCGAGCATGGTTCCACCTTTGGCGGAAACCCTCTGGCCTGCGCAGTTGCAAAGGCCGCAGTCGAGGTGTTGCTGGAGGAGAAACTTGCCGAACGTGCTGAGCGCCTCGGGCGCATTTTTCGCGCAGAGATCGAGGCGCTGAAGTCCCCGATTGTCGAGAAAGTGCGTGGCAAGGGGCTCTTGAATGCGGTTGTGATCAAGCCCCACGGAAAGAACCAAAAGGGCAACCCAAAAACAGCCTATGATTTATGTCATGAACTCGCGGATCACGGAGTTCTTGCAAAGCAGACCCATGTTCACACGATTCGATTCGCGCCACCGCTCGTGATCACGGAGGCGGAGCTAAGTCATGGACTTTCAGTGATCAAGCAAGTAATTTCAAATTCATGCGTGTGATCGGAGAATGCTTAAGAATGATTTTGGTTTGGCCTCCGAGCCGCGTCCTGCGGCCTCGCTTTCGTCAATCCAAACTCGCGAGAGTCGGCCAACCCCAAATCATTCTCAAGCATTCCCAGTCATCCCGCTTGAATGACCCCGATTCTTCGGAGCCAGTTCAAAAAGTTCTACGCAGGGTTGCCCTTGCCTTTGGCTTGCCGCTAATCGCGGGGATCTCAGGCGGTCTCGCGATTGCTCAGACCGATGGGAGCTTTCAGCCGCCGGGCCAGTTTCTCGCAAGGTCTGCGCTCGTATTGTCAGATCAGTTCATCTTTACTCCAAGCGATCTTGATCTGGATTTTTTCACTCTCGATACCGATTTGAAGTGGGAATGGGTGCCGGGAAGCCTGGAATGGGTGAGGGTGGACCGAAGATTCCTCGTGCCCAAGGCGCGCGCAAGAATCAAGGTGGAGCCCGGCACCACGCTTCGCTACCATGATGTGCTTTTCCACGCATCCACCGACACGATTGAAGTCCCCGTGATTCTGAGTCATGAGGCCGGCAATCATTTGCTTCTCTCTGGAAAAAATGTTCGTCCGATCAAAGTGCGCTTCCGTCATGCTCGTGATCTGAATCCCGGAGTGGTGCTTGATTCCAATTGCAGTCAGACGCGAGTGCAGATTTCCTCTCCCAAGCTCGACCATTCCTGGGTTTATGTTTCCTGCCTTACCGTTCATCCCAAGCAAGATACAGGCTTTGTGATGCGCTCTGATCTTGAGCTTCGTTGGGAAACCGAATCCGGCGCTCGGACCATTCGGATCAATGGAGTGGAGTCGGATAGTGCGGATGGAGTGAGTCATCTTCTTTCTTACAATCCCGAGTCCGGAGTCTATCACCTGGAAAAAGGGGGTGATTCGTTTGATCTCAAGGTTCCTTTGCCCGAGAAGTTTCATCCTCTTTGGGTTTCACTTGGAATCGGACCCTATTCACATCAGAATGTGGTGCGGGCTTTTCCGACTATTTATGCTGGGTATTACTTCAGCGAGGGAATGAAGCTCGCCTCTTTTAGTGCCTTCCCGATTCGTGCAAAGCCCGAGGTCGATACCGGCCTTTATTTGGTATCCGAGCAGTTTCGGGGGATTGATGAACGAATCCACTTCAATTTGCTGCTTGGGGCGCATGTGCTCAGTTTTCATTCCGATGGAAAGCAGTACATCCGAATGAGTGCGCCTCAGGGCATCGAAATCGGCTTTCGGGATTTTCTGATCCGGCGGCAGAACTTTACCTTCGGGGGGTTTTTCTATCCTCTGATTTCCAATCGCTCCTATATCAATTCCTGGATCCGGTTCGGGAATTCCAGCTTTTTTTACGAGTTTAATTTCATTCAATGGCAGGAGCCCACCGATGCCGGAGCATTTAGCGCGAAGAGTGCGGGGGTATCCATCGGATTTCCGCTCTTCCGAGCTCTTTAGGAGGCTGCTGAAAAAGGTCAATCTGCTGCGTCCAAGAATGCAAAAGCTCATTCCGACGTATTTGAGCATACGCCTCATTCGCTTTGCACCCTTGGACCTCGCATCTTGACCTTTTTGAGCAGCCTTAAGGGCGGTGCTCTCGGTGTGGCGTCTCAAGTGGCTCCATCACTTCAATCTAAACCTGCTTCGCTGAGTCAGGGGTTGCGCTGCGCGTTAGGATCATCTTTTTTTCGTTTATCCCTTATCTGATCAAGGCGTTTCGTGTAGATTCTCTCCATCTTCAACTTTGAGAAAGGATCAGAATTTATGGCAAACCGCCGGCCAAAAATTTCCGTCATTGGTGCTGGATTTGTAGGATCAACTTGTGCTCACTGGGCAGCAAGCAAGGAACTCGGAGATGTCGTGCTCATCGACATCAACGGAGACGCAGCAAAAGGGAAGGCGCTTGATTTGTTCGAAGCCTCTCCGGTCGAAGGATTTGATTCCAATGTGGTTGGCGGATCTGATTACGCGCTCACCAAGGATTCCGACGTGGTGGTGATCACCGCGGGGCTTCCTCGCAAGCCCGGCATGAGCCGCGATGATCTTCTTGCGACCAACGCAAAGATCGTAAAAGAGTGTGCTCAGAATGTGGCAAAGTTTTCTCCAAACTGCGTCTTGATTGTGGTTTCCAACCCACTCGATGCCATGTGCCATGTGGCGATGGATGCGACCGGCTTTCCTCGCGAGCGGGTACTCGGGATGGCGGGAGTTCTGGATTCCGCCCGTTTCCGCAGCTTCATCGCCATGGAGTGCAATGTGAGCGTGGAAGACGTTCAAGCATTCGTATTCGGCGGTCACGGAGACACGATGGTTCCCATGCCACGCTATGTTTCAGTGGGCGGCGTGCCTCTCACGCAGATGCTTCCGAAAGAGCGCATTGATGCGATTGTGGATCGCACCCGCAAAGGCGGAGCGGAGATCGTGGAGCTTTTGAAAACCGGTTCTGCGTACTACGCGCCTGCAGCTTCCGCGGTTCAGATGGTGGAGGCGATTGTTCGCGATAAAAAGCGGATTCTTCCTTGTGCGGTGAACTTGAAGGGCGAGTACGGTGTGACCGGATTGTTTGTGGGTGTTCTTGCGAAACTCGGCGCAAAAGGACTCGAAGGCGTTCCAACGCTTGAAATGAATGCCGAGGAAAAAGACATGTTCGGAAAATCAGCCGCGGCGGTGAAAGGGCTTGTGGATGACATGAAACGATTGGGGCTTAGCTAATGAACATTCATGAATATCAGGCAAAAAGTTTACTCAAGCGCTTCAAGGTGCCGGTTTCCGAGGGAGTGCTGATTGAAGGCTCCCGCGACGGGATCACATTCAAAAGTGCCGATCAGGTGGCGCTCGAGGCGACCCAGGCTGCGGAAAAACTCAAAAAAGAAGTGAACCCTGCCGTATTTGTGGTGAAAGCTCAGATCCATGCGGGTGGCCGCGGAAAAGCGGGCGGCGTTAAGGTTTGCAAGAACATGGCGGATGTGCCAACGGCTGCGAACAACATCATGGGCAAGGTTCTTGTGACTCCGCAAACCGGAGCGGAAGGCAAGAAAGTCCACAAGCTCTGGATCGAAGGTGGATCCGACATCAAGAAAGAATACTATCTTGGAGTGGTGCTCGATCGAGCGCTTTCCCAGGTAGTGATGATGGCGTCCACAGAAGGTGGAATGGAAATCGAAGAAGTGGCAGAGACTCATCCTGAGAAGATTTTCAGGGTGGTGATCAATCCAGGCACGGGCTTTATGGCTTATCATGGCCGCACTCTGGCCAATGCGCTCGGACTTCCCGCAGAACTTCACAAGGACGCGGTGAACTTCTTCAAGGGTGTATACGAGTGTTTTATTAAAATGGACTGCTCGCAGGTCGAGATCAACCCAATGGTGGTAACCGGCGACAACAAGATTCTTGCTCTCGATGCAAAACTCAATTTCGACGACAACGCACTCTTCAGGCATCCAGATGTGATGGAGATGCGCGATACGCTCGAAGAGAACGCACAAGACGTGGAGGCTTCGAAATACGAACTCGCTTACATTGCGCTCGATGGAAACATCGGATGTTTGGTGAATGGAGCGGGGCTTGCGATGGCCACTCTCGACATCATCAAGCTTCATGGCGGAACTCCTGCGAACTTCCTTGACGTCGGTGGTGGCGCATCGAAGGAAAAGGTTACCCAGGCATTCAAGATCATTTTGAAGGATCCGAAGGTGAAGGCGATCCTGGTGAACATTTTCGGCGGGATCATGAAGTGTGACGTCATCGCGGAAGGCGTGATTGCGGCCGCAAAGGAACTTCAGCTGAAGGTGCCACTTGTGGTTCGCCTCGAAGGCACGAATGTCGAGCTTGGAAAGAAGATTCTGAGTGAGAGTGGTCTGAAGATCACTCCGGCCGATGATCTTGAGGATGCAGCAAAAAAAGTGGTCGCGGCAGCGCGCTAAGGAAGGTGAACCATGGCAATTTGGGTAAACAAAAATACAAAGTTGATTGTACAAGGGATCACAGGGTCTCAAGGCCTTTTTCATGCGAAAGGCTGCAATGAATACGGCGAAAAAGTGGGTGGAGCAAAGGTGGTCGGAGGGGTGACGCCCGGCAAGGGCGGTCAAACCGTCGATGGCTTTCCTGTATTCAACACGGTAGCCGAAGCGGTGAAGGCGACCGGAGCGAATGCCACCATGATCTTTGTTCCGCCTCCCTTTGCTGCGGATTCCATCTGCGAAGCTGCCGATGCCGGAATTCCCCTCATCATTTGCATCACCGAAGGGATCCCCATCACTGACATGATCGCAACCAAGCGCTACGTCAAAGAAAAGGGCTCGCGACTCATCGGTCCAAACTGTCCAGGAATCATCACCCCAGGCGCATGCAAGATCGGGATCATGCCAGGCCACATTCATTTGCCAGGAAAAATCGGAGTGGTTTCCCGCTCCGGAACGCTTACCTACGAAGCCGTTCATCAGCTGACAAAACTCGGCATCGGTCAAAGCACCTGTGTTGGAATCGGTGGCGATCCCGTGAACGGAACAAACTTCATCGATGTACTGGAAGCATTCAACAATGATCCTGAGACCGAAGGCGTGATCATGATCGGAGAGATCGGCGGAACTGCAGAGGAAGAGGCAGCCGAGTGGATCAAAAAGAACATGAAAAAGCCTGTGGCCGGCTTTATCGGGGGGGCATCTGCACCTCCGGGCAAGCGCATGGGGCACGCAGGTGCGATCATCTCGGGTGGAAAAGGTACGGCGGAGGAAAAATTCAAAGCCTTGGAAAAGGCAGGAGTCCGGATTTCCCGGTCCCCTGCAACCCTAGGCGTAACGATGAAAGAGGCGCTGAAGCGCTAAAGGAGCAGTATATGGCAATCGAAAAGACATTCAGTATCGTAAAACCAAACGCAGTGGCGAAGAACAGCATCGGAAAGATCATGGATCGCTTCGAATCCCGCGGACTTCGCGTTGCTGCGGCAAAATTCACCCGTCTCTCCAAGGAAAAAGCAGAAGGCTTCTATATTGAACACAAAGAGCGTCCCTTTTTTGGAAGTCTTGTGAACTTCATGACAAGTGGTCCGGTGCTTCTCATGGTTCTGGAAGGCGAAAACGCAGTCGCCATGAACCGCGAAATCATGGGTGCGACCGATCCTGCGAAAGCGGCTCCTGGCACCATCCGCAAGGACTTCGCAGACAGCATTGAAGCCAATGCGGTTCACGGGTCTGACAGCACTACGAGCGCGGATCGCGAGATTTCGTATTTCTTTGAAAAGAACGAAGTGATCAGCAGATTTTAATGTCGAAGGCCACCGGTCAAGGGAGGTCTCCTCCCGGGATCGGTGGCCCAAACCAATCGTAGGGCCTGATTCAGGCGGGAGAGATTTCATGAGCAAGAAGATCGATTTGAACAAGTTCAAGGAAGTGGTGGGGCAACTGAAAACCAAGCAGAAACAACTGCAAGGACTCATGAGCAAGGAAACCCTGAAAGAGGCGAAGAAGTATGCAGAAACCTCAAAGCAGGAGATCCAGCGTCTGATCAAGGAAACGGACGTGAAAAAGGTGAAGACCATTCTCTCCAAGGAAGCAAACGAGATCAAAAAGCTCCAACATGCGATCCCGGTCGAGCTTGCAAAATTCAGCAAGTTTGTCGAGTCCCAGCGCAAGGAGCTTGAGAAGATCCTAAAGACCGTGAACGCGCTTGAAGCGGCCGAGTTCATCCAGAAAAAAGTGGGGGAGAAGGTCGGTCTTGCACGCAAGCCAAAGGCAAGCCCCGCGAAAAAGACGAGGAAGACGAGTTCAACCAAGTCTGCAAGCGAGGCGGCCCCTGAATCGGCGGAAGCGGCTCCGGTGGTCGCGACCCCTGAGTCCACTTCGACCACTTGAGCTTTGAGAGGAGTGCACCATGGCAAAGAAAAAAGTTGCGAAAAAAATTGCTAGGAAAAAAGTATCCAAAAAAAAGGTGACAAAGAAGCCTGCGAAGAAAGCCTCGAAGAATCCCGTAAAAAAAATTGCTTCGACCAAAAAAACCGCAAAGCCTGCGAAATCCGGCAAGGTGACCAAGGCTGCAACGGTCGTGGAATCTTTGTTGAAAAGCGGCGATCCAGCGCCTGCGTTCAAGGTTCAGACGGAAACAGGGGAGTGGGTGAGTCTTGAGGCTTTCCTTGGGAAAACCGTGGTCCTTTATTTTTATCCAAAAGATGACACGCCCGGATGCACCCAGGAGTCCTGTGATTTCAGAGATTCGTTCGGGAAGCTTTCGGCGAAAGGCGTGGTAGTGCTTGGCGCGAGCAAGGACTCGGTAGGATCCCATCAAAAGTTCAAGACCAAGTACCAGCTTCCCTTCACCCTTTTGTCGGATGAGGCGGGTACCCTTTGCGAGTCCTATGGCGTGTGGAAGGAAAAGAGCATGTACGGACGCAAGTACATGGGAATCGAGCGCTCTACCTTTGTGATCGATTCAGAGGGAAGAATCGCAAAAGTGTATCCGAAGGTTTCTGTCACGGGTCACGTGGAGCAAGTCCTTTCGGATTTGAAGGAATTGGGAGCAATCTGAAATGAGTCATGCGGAAGCCCCCTTTTCCGGGGTTAAGACGGTTCTCGTGGTGATTTCCTCCAAGGCCATGGCGTTTGACCAAGGTGGGCTTCGGAATCTGATCACCCATGCCTATCCTGGAGCGGTGGTTTTCTTTGTGTCGGTCAGTGGAGATCCGGTAGGTGTGGCTGCACCTACCAAGGTTGATCTGGTGATTGATTTTACCGAGCCCGGAGCGAGGCAGTCGAAATGGTTTGCTCCTTCCATGCGAAGAACTGGAAAGTTTGTAGTGGGTCGCAAGTCTGGATGGTTTTATCGCAAGTCAAAGTATGACAGGATCTATGATTCAGCGACGGATGCGAATCTGCCAAAGGATTATCTTGAAAGCGAAGCTTGGGCCCAAAAGCGGGTATTGGAGCTTTCAGGGGTACCAGTGGTCCGTCACGGGGGAGTGACGCAGGATCTGTCCAAAGAGATCGCATCAATGCTTCCTCCCATTCAGAGCCGGTAAGTGATGAATTCGCGTATTGAAGGGATTCTGGAAAAAATCTGGTCAATCCTGATCTCGCTCAAGCTTGCAGTGCTTGTCATTGCATCCCTTGCGGTCACCCTCGCAATCGCAACGATTCTGGAGTCCAAGCACGATACACGCACAGCACAGTATTTTGTCTATCGTGCGGGATGGTTTTATGTCCTTCTGAGTTTGCTTGGGTTGAATATCCTGGCCGTGGCTTTGAGTCGCCTTCCCTGGAAGAAAAAGCACACCCCCTTTCTCCTTGCTCATGCCGGAATTTTGATGATTCTAAGCGGTTCATGGCTCACCTATGTAAATGGGGTGGATGGTGTGATTCGGATCGGAGAGGGTGAGGTGAATTCCACGGTGGAGCTTGATCAGTTCGTGCTGATGATGCGGGACGGGGAAACATCAAAAACTGCGGATTTCCCATGGGTTCCGGACTCCGTTGCCCGGAATTTCAAGCCAAGGGAATTTCCCGACCTCAAGATCAGGGTGGAAAAATACATTTCTGATGCCGAACCCCGAATCCGATTTCTGCCCTCCAATGATCCAGCTCGCTCGGCTCCTGCGGTGAAGATCAAGATTATTGGTGCGCCCATGGGCGGTGCTCCGGAGTTCTGGCTCTGGTCAGGTGCAGCGCCGTGGGCATCCCAAAAACTCGGACCCGCGCGTTTCTTGATTCGAAAGGAGACCCAAAAGGATCTGGAGGCTCCTGTTGAAAACGGTCCGGAGGCTCGCCTTGATTTTGTGGTTTCTGATGCAGGGGGCCTTCGATTTGAGTCAACCTCGGTCCGTGGCGAAAAAATGAGGGGCGCGGTTGATTTGGCGCGCCTTGAGCAAAAAGATGAGCCGCTGATCATCGATCCGGGCTGGAGAATGCCAATCAAGATTGAACTGAAGGCTTTCCTGGCATCGGCTGTGAATCAGACGGATTATATTCCACGGAAGGTAAAGCCTGTCGGTATGGGCACGGCCCAACCGGAGCCCGCGCTCCAGATTTCACTTCTTCAAAATCCCGATTCGAAGCTCTGGCTGGGGCTTGGGGATCGAGCTGACTTCAGGGACGCCCTTGGAATGCCGATTTCGATTGGATATTTTCCAAAAAGGGTGATCCTTCCTTACGGCATTCGTTTGAAGCGCTTTGAGATGACCCACAATCCGGGAACCATGGAGCCTGCGAGTTATTCATCCTTTGTTCAGGTTGTACAGGACCTCAAAAAGAGTGAGGTGGAACTCAATTCGATCCCCGTCCATCACATCACCATGAATGAGCCCCTTCCGATGGAAGGCTATACCTTCTATCAGGCCAGCTACATTCCCGATCAACCACGTCCCACCGTGACCATTCTTTCCGTGAACCATGACCCGGGACGCTTTCTGAAGTATTCGGGCTCGATCCTGCTGATTCTTGGGGCAATCCTTCTGTATCTTGCGAAGGTGATTCAAAAAAAGAAAAAGGAGACCGTTCGTGTTTAGACGAGTGTTGATTCTGTCATACATCTTTTTTTCAGTGGGTGCCCCCGATATGGCCAGGGCCGAGACACCAAAACCGCTGCCCGGGATTCGACTCAACGACTTGAGGCTGACCCCAACTCAAAGTGGGGGTCGGCTTAAACCCTTTGATGAATTTGCCCGTGAAAACCTTCTCGCAATCACCGGGTCCCGGAGTTTCGGTGATTTTGATCCAAGCGAAATGATGATTTCGATGATGGTGAATCCGAAGGAGTGGTCGGAAGTGAGGATGATCCGCATTTCGGTTCCGGAGGTGAACCAGCAACTGTTACTCGATGCATCGAGGAAGTATTTCGCACCCTCAGAGTTGCTCTCAAACAACGCGTTCCTGCAGTACTCGGACAGTGTGTTGTCCAACGGAACGGCAGGAGAGCAGGTGACCGATACCGGTGTGAATGCCGTCACAGGAAAGGCTGATCCAAGATCCGAGGAACTGAAAAGGGTGGTGGATCGGGTGTCGCGCTTTCAGGCGATTGTGACAGGAAGGATGTGGGCAGTGACCCCGGCGCAGGATGCATCCGGAAACGAGAGATGGAAGACGGTAGCGGATGGAATGATGGAGTCCTCGCCCCAGTCACAGGCGATCTTTGATGTGCTCAAGAACTACCTGGACAAGAAAACCGATGCCTTGAATTCAAGTCTTGCAAGCGCAAGGCAGTCAATCGAGAGCGCAGTGAAAGATTATGATCAGCACAAGAACAAGATCCTTGCCGAAACTTTCTACAACCGACTTCGCCCCTTCCTTCAGGCGATGATTTTCTATTTGATTGCGGGAATTTTTTGGCTCTTTGCCGGAGCTCATGTGTTTCCCCGGATCCTCTCCAAGTTTTTGACCATTTGCGCAGTCGCCATGCATGCCTTGGGCTTTGCTCTTCGTTGTTATGTCGCCGGTCGTCCTCCGGTGACCAACATGTATGAATCCATCATCTGGGTGTCTCTTGGTGTGATGGTGTTTGCAATGCTCCTGTTTTTGAAAAATCGGCAGAACGTGCTCATGACCACAGCGACCTTCCTTGCAGGTCTTTCGCTCTTCGCGGCAGATGCGGCGCCTATGGTGATGGACCCGACCATTAGGCCCCTTGTGCCTGTGCTTCGAAGCAATTACTGGCTTACGATTCATGTTCTGACGATCACACTTAGCTACGGGGCCTTCATGCTTGCGATGGGAATCGCAAACGTTGCGCTTTATTGGTTCTATGAGATTTCCAAAAAAGGCGAGACGCGCACGATCTCAGAAAGAATTGCGCTGCTCAATCAGCTCGCCTATCGGGCTCTGATGTTCGGAACGGTGCTTCTTGCCGCAGGGACGATCTTGGGCGGGGTATGGGCGGATTATTCCTGGGGCCGGTTTTGGGGATGGGATCCAAAAGAGGTTTGGGCCTTGATTGCGCTTCTCTCTTACATGGCGGTTCTTCACGGTCGCTACACGGGATGGGTCGGAAAGTTCGCCTTTCCTCTTTGGACCGTGATCTGCTTTTCGACCGTGGTCATGGCCTGGTATGGCGTGAACTTTGTGCTTGGAGTAGGGCTTCATTCGTACGGATTTTCAACGGGCGGTCAGGCCTTCGTGTTCGGGTTCTTGCTCCTTCAGACCACCTTTTGTTTGTGGGTTGCCTATCATCATCAAAAGTGGAAGAAATCGACGCCAGCGGGGCAGGCGGGGTAAGGCGCACGCAATGGCCTTGATTTCGGATTTTCTTGCGGATCTAAGGGGAACTCAGGGGCAGTTCCGCGGAGAAGTGGAGTTTGACCCGCCTCTGTCGAGGGTGGTCTATTATCGGATCGGGGGGCAGGCCTCCGTGATGATTACCCCTCGTGCGTTTTCTGATCTGGAACTCATTCATGGGCTATTGCGACGCAATCCGGTTCCATTTTTTGTCATGGGCTGGGGGTCGAACCTCTTGTTCCCGGATCATGGGTTTCAGGGCCTCATGATTCGGATGAAGCACCTCTTCACCGAGGTCGAAGAGATCGAAGAGGGACGGCTTCGGGTCGGAGCTTCGGTGGGAGCAAATGTGTTGTTGAAAGTAGCCGCCGAAAAAGGATACGGCGGCCTTCATCGCTTTACCGGGATCCCTGGGTCTGTTGGGGGCATGGTTGCCATGAATGCCGGCACCCATGAGGGAGAAATGAGTGATGTGATTTTGCGATCCGAGTGGGTGAATTTGACCGAAGACTCGGATTCGTTGCAGGTTCACTCCAGGGTTCACGAAGTGGGTGACTTTTCGTATCGACGAAATCATTTTTTGCAGCCTCATGATCTTTTGACCCACATTGAGATCCGTTATGAGCCTGAAGAGCCAGCGCGAGTGAAATCAAAAATCGATGAGCTCTATCAGCGAAGAAAGGCAAGCCAGCCTGTGGAGTATCCCTCCTGCGGGAGTGTGTTCATGAACCCGAAGGCCCACGGGCTCCGGGCGTGGGAAGTGGTGGAGAAGCTTGGGCTTCGCGGTCATCAAATCGGAAACGCACAAGTCTCGGAAAAACATCCGAACTTCATCGTGAATCTCGGAGGCGCGACATCTTCGGATGTGCGCGCGCTCATTGATCTGATCAAGAGCCGCGCTCTCTCAGAACTTGGAATCGAACTCCATGAGGAAGTGAGGATTCTTTCGTGATCCGGAGCGGGGGAGTGTTTTATCACCTGCGTGCTCTGCGATTTGAAAATGCGCTATGGAGCGGCCATCAAAGCAGCGTTGCTTCCTTTCTAGACGCTTGGAATCCAAAATCAAAGGACCTTACCTTGATTGGGCCTTCTGCGGGCTATTCCTTGCCGACAGTGTTTTTAAAACGCTTTGAGACCGTTTACGCCTATGAGCCGGATCCGTGGGCCCGAATGATTTTTGAGCGGATTCATGGGGTCCGTCCGGTTTGGAAAAAATCCGGATTTCGGTTTTTAGGGGCCGATCCGATCGAGCAGTTGCCCAAAGACGGCTCCGCTGTTTTGTTTTGCAATGTCTTGGGCCAAATCGAGATTCCAAGCACCCACAGGCTTAAGAAAAGCCTTGAGACCCATCTCAAGGATCGCGAGTGGGCATCTTTCCATGATGCGCTTTCGGGGTATGAAATTGATTTTGACCTGGAGGACGCGCGTCCCGAGAAGGCGCTTTTGCCAAAAATGAAGGAATGGATCTATGTTCGGAGTCCAAGATCAGGCAGCATCGAAGTGAATGCCCACCATGCGCCGGATTTGTTTGAGGGAACTTCAGGCAACTATCGCTACTGGCAGTGGCGGATCACGCCCCGGCAGACGCATCTGATCGAGGGTGTGTTTCGTGGAGCCTAAGTCTATGATATTTATGGAGTATGCTTTAAATTTGCCAGGTCGTTTTGCCCTCATTCGTAAAGCTCCCCCCGTCCCCAGCCGATAAGGAAAAGTCATGCTCGGGCGCTTTGCAAAACATCTTGGATTTCTTGGACTTCTGGTTCTCGCATCGAGCGTTTCGTTCTCGGGAACTCGTGACTGCCCGGAGAGCCTCCGCCATGTGCTTCAAAGCACGTCCTTTCTTCAATATCGGCAGGAGCGGATTGCCATTCATGGAAAGAACGGGCTTCGCACGACCTGGGGAGAGGGAGACGAGATCCTTGCCTTAAACCGCCCCTATCGAAAGATGAAGTTGGAGCACCCGTGGGAGCCTTTTGTTCCAGTAGGAAAGGAATCCTTAGGCGAGAAGAATCCGGAGCTTGTGTTTTTGCTCGATGACATTTGTCATTACCAACTCGATCTTCCCCGTTTTGAGGAAGAGTTCATCGAGGCCTTCCGAAAAAAGCCGAATGCCCATGACTACGTGAGTTTTTACGAGTCGAGGTTTTCGATTTTCGAGGATGGACTCGCGCATTGGATGGTGGAGCTTAGGAAAACGAATCCCGAGAAGGCGCCTGGGATCGAATCAAGCTACCAAAGAAAGGTAAAGGAGCTTCGGGCAAAGATCAGTGAGTTCCATGCGGATCGTGGCTTTGACCAGGTGAAGAGTGGAGTGGAGGGGTTTCAGAGCAATGTGTTCGGGATGATGGGCGAGCTTTATGCAATTGCCGGAATTCCCAAGGTAAAGACTGCATCCACCCTGCTCTCTGAAATGCCGGAGGTCGTGGCCGCCTTGGAAAAAAAGATGGCTCTGGTTCGAGAGAGGGTCCGAGTGGATCCCGAATTTTTTCATAAGCTCGAGCAGGATTATCCGAACGTGTTCCAATCGATGGCAATTCAAAATCAGTTCAAGGACGCAGTGATGGTTTCAGTCGAGAAGAAGCTCGACTTCATTCAAAGATGGATCAAACAAAAAGAAATCGACGTGGTCCGGAGTTCGGAAGGGATCGACACCTGGCTTGAACTCAAGACCAAGAGGCATCCGATGACGGTCGAGGAATTCACAAAGGATCGAAAAGGGTTGAAGTCGCCGGAGCGTCAAATGCTCGAGGATCGCGAGATCCTGGAGTTTCTGGAGCTAAGCTCAAAAATCAAACTCGAGTATCTGGTCACCTCCGGAATCAAAGAGGATCTCTGGCAAATGCTCGAGCGGATGGGAGTAAAGCCCATTGATTTCAAGACAGGTCCAATTCGCGGAAAAGGGCCAACGATTCACTAGGAAGATATCCGCAAGCGGAGATCAATCGCCGTAAACCACGCCATCGAGTTCAAGATAGCCGTGGGGGTGGCGATTCGGCCTCGGACTGCGATGGAGCCAATGAATGATCGCGCCGTCGGGTGAAGGCTGATAGACTTCGGTCGGAGCATTGGATGTAATGTAATCTCCGCAGGCAACCACGTTCATTCCAGGTACGATTCGATCAATGGCTCCGAAACTGATGTTGTAAATCAGTTCCAAGGTGTCTTTTTCTTTCGGTCCGATCTTGATCTGAAAATGATAATGGGTTTTTCTGGCCGGATAAATGTCCTGCACAACGCCCTTGACCTTTGCCCGATCCAGATACTGGTTTGGCGTCACTTTCTTCCAATTTAACACCTGCTCATTGTTGAGCTGGATTTCCTCCCCGAGAAAGTTCAGACACGCCGGACTGGCAAGAGCCGTTGCCGTGGTGAAGAGAAAAAGAAAGATACTGACGAGGTGAACGCGCGAACGAAGACGAAGTCCTGATTCCATGAAGCCCCCTTTTTTTTAGAAAACTATCATGAGCGAATCTTGAAAAGAAATGCGTAACTGATCATGGTCAGAAATATTCCAGCCAGCATCGCAAAAGGAAATCCAAGACCACGTCTGAGGAGCAGGGGAAGAACAAAAAAAAGAACCGTAGAAGGAGCAAGAAACCAAAGAATCTCGGTACTCATGGAGGCGAGCTTTTCGGTATCCTTGGTTTCAAACCAAACCCAGGAAAGGGTAAGAATCGAGGTTAGTGGCAAGGAAACCATAAGTGCACCCATGATTCCGCCCCGTTTTCCTGCCTCAGAGGCGGCCCAAATCAGAATGCTGCTAAGTGTAATCTTAAGAACTGCCAACATTATCGCCATTCCTTGAGGCTGACTTCACCGGAATGAATGCTTACATAGTGAGGGGTCAGCATCCAGGAGCCCGGATTCAAATAACGAGAGCCGGTCTCAAGGGTGGACTCGCCCGGATGATGCGTGTGGCCAAGGACGATTGCATCAAAGCCGCGGCGCGAAAGCTCGAGTGCTGCTTCGCGAAATTCAGGTTTTTCGCCCAATATTCCAGTTTTCCGTGCCCGCATTTTGGAGGTGAATCGCTCAAAGGAAATCCAAGCCCGGTACAGTTCGGGGTGAACCTTTAAAAGGTAGCCTCCCAGATGAGTGAGGGTCTCGTAGAGGCGCGGGTATTTCACAAAAAATGGATCATAAATGTGCCCGTGCTCGATCCTTATACGTGTGCGGCCCGAGGTAACATTCAAAAAGGGGGACACCTTCATCATGCCCCAGTCCTCGAGGAAGTGCTCAAGCGCAATGTCATGGTTCCCGGTCACATAGTACACCTCGCGGCCAGCTCGTTTGAAATCCCCAAGGACGCGAAAGAACTCGGGCACCTCAAAGGCAACCTTCGAGAAGCTGGCTTGTGCGATCTCGAGGCCGTCCCCGTTGATGCAGATGTCGTATTTCTCTCGAGCAGCCCACTTCAAGAACGGCAGCACTTTCTTCTTTGCATTTGAGAAAGGATTCCCAAGATGCAGATCGGAAATGACCACCAGACGATCAGTTCGAATGGAAGTGATCACGGACGCTCTCCGCCTCCGAGGAGATTCAGAATCCCCTGGACCTCTTCCATGGGGAGTTGATTTCTCCGCAATACCTCAAGCAAACGATCATTCGACATCTTCACCCGAAAACTCAGTTGCTGGAGCATCTCAAAGGCGAAGGTCGGATCACGACGGATCTTCATCAGGAATCCGCCCGGTTTCAATATGAGAAGTTTGGTATTTCCTTTTGCGTAGGCGCTTGCATAGCGGGGAAGGCTTTGGAGCAGGGCCATGTCACCGAAAAAATCTCCCTTTTGAAACACCGCCATCTCGATCGGACCTTTTGGCGTGTTCTTTTTGATCTGAACCGCGCCCGATTGAATGATGTATAGATCACGGCCCGTGTCGCCCTCTTCAAAAATACAGGCACCATCCTCAAAATCCTCGATAAACTCATGTTCAAAGCGATTTTCATTGCTTGGTTTCATGGGCTAAAGATTAATCAAAATCAAGGGAGCTGGCGAGCACGAAATCGGTGGTGTTGCGCTGCGGGTCGGAGGTGCCTTCAGGGACAAAGCGTGCCCGGAGGATTCCCGTTCTCATCGCAGATTCTGGTAAGGGTGGACCCGCCACGATTGTCCTTTGCGATTCCAATCAAGACGCGCCCGCGGGTGGAGGGCAGGGAAACTGAGGGCGGTGTAAATGCATTGAGTTCACCCGGGCGCGAACGCGAAAGACTGAAAAGGCCATCCGTGGTGCAGTCCTTGTCTTTTGAGCACTTCACATCCTCGGGGCCGGTCAGGAACCATACCGTCTCGATAACTTCAGTGGTTGAGGAGGTATTTCCAGAAGAGTCCATCACCGGATAGATTTGAAAATCCCCCGGATCCACGAAAGCATCAATGGAGCTCTTCGTGGTTGGCAGGGTTTGCGTGGAGCTCAGGTCGGTACCACCATCGAGAAAGGTGAGTGCGGAAGGATTCGAGTTTTTGATTGTCTTCGCGGGCCCTGAGACAATCAGGCGCTTGAATGTGGTGACCTTTTTTGACTCATCGGCAGTCGGGTAGAGTTCAAAGAAGATCAAGATTGAAAATCCATTGAACTTCTGGGCTGTACTCAGGCCTTGAAACTTTGAAGCATAAAGCGTCATCACCCCCGCACCCAGAGTTGCAGGATCGAGGGTGATCGAAATTGGCGCAAGTGCACCTGTTCGATTCACGGTTGCTTCGAAACTTCCGCTCGGAGAGGAAATGATCTGGGCAACTGCGACATTCACACGGGTTGGATTCCCCGAACAGGTGGGAATCGCGCCAAGACCGATTCCCGGGTCAATGCAGTGGTAGAGATTGTAACTTAGCCCTCGCCCCGCACCGTAGAGGTCACTGATGACCGGGGTCAGGTTGAAGCTTGCGGGCGTGAAGGTTGAAACGCCATCAAATCCGACTTCGGGGGGATTGGTCAAAAGACCGATCACCCGGAGACCCTGAAGCACAGAGTATTTTGGCATTTTCTCGCTCCCACAGCCTGAAGCGAGAACTGCAGTAATCATAACGCCTGGAATGAGGAGTGTCCTTAATTTGGTGATGGATCTTTTCATCAAAATTCTCCCTTCAGCCCGAAGGTCGGAAGAATGGGGAAGCCTCTGACGGGCTCGCTGAGCGAGTAGTCATAGCTGAATTGCAATCCTTCGGTGTTTTGGCGGTTCAGAACGTTCAGGATGTCGAGGTACAACGAGAGTGACCAGGTTTCATAGATCCACTTTTTGTCGATTCGAAGATCCAGCATCGTGAAGGCATCAAGCCTTTGGTTGAAGAGATTTCCCCGAATCGGAATGAATACATCATTGTCGAGGTCTCCAACTGCGCCGATTGGAATCGTATCGAGCGGACCCGTGACGTACCGAAACCTGCTTGAAATCCGCCAGTTTCCTTTGAGGTTCACTCCAGCAATCAGGGTAAGGAAATGAGTCTGATCAAACTGGTAGAGATAGCTCGCACGGTTCGGATCTTCCCGGGTGGAGCGCGAAAGGGTGTAGCTTCCAAAAAAATTCCAGGGTTCAAAATTGTACTTCACGCTGTTTTCCCAACCGATGGCCTGCCCTGAGCCAAGGTTCGAGAAGTTGGTTCTGATGTCCGGAATGATGAGATTCCGAAACCAGCGCCCGAAAAATCCCGTGTAGGCCTCGGAGCCGCGGGACCAGCTTGCGGAGAGATCCTTGTTCGCACCAAGTTTGATGTGCCAGCATTCAGGAGCCCGGATGTCGGGGTTTCCAAAGCTCGCCGAGGACTCCTGCTCGCGAGGAGGTTGGGCGTAGAGTCCGCCTGCGGCATTCAATGCAAGATCGGGCAAAAGCTGATAGCGGGCACCAAGTCTTGGGCCCAGCTTCAAATCGGAGATCTGGGCGAAGTAATCAATCCGAAAACCCGGATAAAAGGTCCAAGGTGAATCAAGTGATGGTTTGTACACGGGATTGAAATACAATCCGATGAGATTCGAGGGAACCTGCTTGAGATCCGCATTGCGGGATTCGCCGACCGAGAGGGGATTTGCGACTCCGCCCTCGTTGTTGAATACGGGAAGTCTGAAAGAGACATCCGCAGACGCAAACCTATGGTCCATTCCGTATGCAAGGGTCAGGGTGTCGTCGACTCGTGTGCGGTTCTCGGCGCGAACGGTCGTGGTGAGGGTGCGCAGGTTGAAGTAGTTCGAGCCGATATCGGTATTGATGAAGTCGCGACCAAATCCCACCGAAAATTTTGTTTTGGACCGTGCGGAGTGTGTCCATTGAAATTCCGGAATGATCCTGAAGAATCCGATCTTGTTTGAGAAGTTTCCCCGAAGAGCGGGGTCGTTTCCAAGCGCATTGTTCGCGACAAAATCAAGCGAGTCCTGGGAGCCGATCATCACCCATTTGAAATCAAGCCGCGAAGAGAGCGGACGCTGATAGATCACACTCAAATCTCCGTAGGAGGGAGCGACGGTCAGGGCGAAATCCTCGTTATCCTTGAAAATCGCCTTCAGCACCTGTCCGACATAACTGATTCGGCCGCCTACTGCGAGTTGTCCCTTTTCTCCCACCGGAGTTTCAATCGTTGCACCCGAGTTGAAGGTATCGATGAACGCGGAGCCCTTGATGCGCTTGTTTTTTACATCCCGGGTATTCAGGTTCAAAAGCCCGCCCATCGCGCGTCCATAATTGCTTTGGTATCCTGCGGATAAAAAATCAAAGCTTTCGGTAAGGTCCGGATTGAATACGGAGCTTAAGCCCCCGAAGTGGAAAATCAGCGGAATCTCATGACCATCGATCGTGTAGCGCGTGTCCTCGGGAGCGGATCCTTGAATGATGACCTGGGAGGTGAACCCTTGCGCACGATTCACGCCCGGAAGGTTTTGTACCGCACGAATCGGATCAGAGCCCGCCCCGGGTTGGAGTGCCGCACTTTTTTTGCTCAAAGTGCGTTTTACCTGATCCCGATCTTCGCTCGATTGAATGGTCGTTTCATAATCGAGGGCGGCTGTGGGTTCGATGCGGAAGGTTCGTTTCAAATCACCTTCAAGAGCAAGGCTTTCTTCCAGTTTTTGATAGCCCGGCGTGTTTACGATCAGGGTCACCTGGCTTGATTCGATGCCTTCGATCAGGAAGGAGCCATCACTGTCGGTGGTAACCTTCAATTTGTCCGGAAGCAGAAAAATATTGGCCTCAGGTAGCGGATCGCTCGTGCCCTTGATCAGGAGTTTTCCTTCGATCTGAAACGCGGCATGGGCGTTACCTGCGCAAAGAAGAACAGAAATGAAAAACAAACTCAGATGAAAGAATTTCCCCGTCACTCTAGGATAAAACGATAGGTGTAGCGAATCTGAATTGCAACGGGTTTGTCTTTGAATCGGGCGGGTTTGAACCGGAACTTTTGAACAGCGCTCAGGGCGGCATCGGTAAGTTCAGGAGCCGGGGATTTCACAACCTTTGCGGAGGCGACTTCGCCTTTGGAGGAGACAATCAAATCGAAAATCACCGAGCCCTGGATGCCCCGGCTTCGGGCAGATGGAGGGTAGGGCACGCGCACCTCGTTCAAGATGACCGGGAGTTCGGAAACCTCGTATTCCTCGACTACGGTTTCTCCGATTCCCGTCCCCCCGGAGGAAGAGGCGGTGGAGGCGGCACTCAGGCTGGGCGTGCCTGACTCGGAGTTGGCGTTTACCGCTTTGGCTTTTGGGGGCTGTGATTTCGGTTTCGGGGCGCCCGAGGGTTGCGCAGCTCTCAGGAACTCGGTTAGTTCGATGGGGATCTCTTCAGGAATGGATGAGGAGCGAAGTGCAAGCCAGAGCGAACCGAAAATGACTCCGTGAATGAGGAGGGAACGCAGCAGGGCCTGCATGGCTCTCAAGAGTAGAAGGGATTTTGACAAACCTCAACCGGATTTCGGCAAGTGAGTCGGATTTAAAACTCCATTTAAGGTGGCTGCCAATCACAGGGTTTCATGATAGGCTCCGGGTTCTTTATGACACCTAGATTCTATTATGCCACCTGCCAGTTCGGGGCCGAGAAAACCGTGAAAGACGAGGTTCTTCGCGCGCACCCTTCGCTTCGTTTTGCATTTTCACGACCTGGCTTCATGACCTTCAAGGAAGAGTCGGGTGAGGCTCCCTTCATTCAAAATCCGGAGAGCATTTTTACCCGGGTCTGGGGCGAGAGCGTCGGGCAGGGAAAGGGGGAGGATGCTCTTCAAAGTTTGATCCCTCTGATTCCCAAGGGCTCGGTGTTGCATGCATTTGAACGCGATACCTTTGTTCCGGGCGATGAGCCGGAAGGATTTGTGCAAAATGCGCGAATCAAAAAACTCATGGAATCCGGAGGTCTTCAGGGATTTTCCAACGCTCCAAGGGTGGGGGAGTACGTGTTTGACCTGATTTATCTGGACGAGGGGCATGTGTTTTTGGGAAAGCACCTTCACCAAGACGGCATGGAGCCAGCTCCCGGAAATCAGCCGCTCATCTCTCTGCCGGCGACCGCTCCTTCGCGTGCATATCTGAAGCTGGAAGAGGCGATTCATCGCTTCAAGCCCGAGTGCAAGGCTGGAACCCGGGTGCTTGAGGTCGGCTGCGCTCCGGGTGGCGCATCCACTGCGATGCTTTCACGCGGGTTCAAGGTGACCGGGGTTGATCCGAAGCGGGTGGATCCTTCCGTACATCAGAACACCGGCTTTCAGTTCATTCAGAAGACGGCAAAAACCCTGACCCGTGACGACCTGAAAACGGCGAATCCCGAGTGGCTTGTGCTCGACATGAATCTCGCGCCACTGGAGGCACTCGACGAGATCCATCATGTCCTTGAGCTTTTGCGATCCATTCACGGATCAAAGCTTGCCTTGAACAAAGGGTTTTTGACCCTGAAGCTGAATGATTGGAAGTTTGCAAGCAGCATCCCGCTCTACCTGAAGCGGGTGTCCGAGCTTGGCTTCCGGGATCTTGCCGCAGTTCAATTGTGCTCCAATCGACAGGAGTTTTTTGTCTACGCGGACAGCTTCAAGTAGGGTGATGATTGAGCGTCACGCTCAACGATCCGTCTGACTCAAGAATGGCGAGTTCCACCTCATGGATCTTGTGAACCCCCTGGCGCCGAAGAAGGGTGACGAGTTCTTCGTGGGTGAGCTTTTCTTTTTCAAGATGGGGTTTGATCACTTCCCCTCGCCGGATCAGGATGGTGGGAGTGCCCTCGACCCAGTGGCGGAATCGTTTGTGTCGGAAACTTAAAATTGCAATGCCGGTGCTGAGGAAAACGAGTACCGAGGAAAGCACCATGCCTCCGGTGAGAGAGTTGTCACCGGCATTCATCGCATTCTGAACCGCATTTGAAATCAGAAGAATGGTCACGAACTCGATCGCGCTGAGTTGCCCGAGTTGACGTTTTCCCGAGACGCGGATCAGGAACAAGACAAAAGCATAGATGACGATCGCCCGGATCACGAGCTCAAGATAGGGTACGGAGGGGGAGGTCAGGGATTGCCACATGGCGGACCCGATCTTCCATGAAAAGGTCTGTGAAATCAACTGGAAACGCGGCTGGTCTCGTTCATAGGTTCCCTCTATTGTGCAAGAGAGACAACTTATTTTATCTATGGACCCGGATCGACTAATCTTTAAGCTAAGGAGACCATTATGAACACTTTGATCAACACCAAAATTCCTGATTTCAAACTTCAGGCCTTCCATGAGGGAGCCTTCAAGCCAGTGACCCAAAACGAGCTACGCGGAAAGTGGTCCGTTTTCTTCTTCTATCCGGCCGACTTCACCTTTGTTTGTCCGACCGAGCTTGGTGACATGGCCGAGAAATACCCGGAATTCAAGAAAATGGGGGTGGAGGTGTACTCCGTCAGTACCGACACCCACTTCACCCACAAGGCCTGGCATGATGTCTCTGAAACCATCAAAAAAATCCAGTATCCGATGCTTGCGGATCCGACCGGGTTTTTGACCCGCGCGTTCGGCGTTCACATCGAGGAAGAAGGACTCTGCTACCGTGGGACTTTCGTAGTTGATCCTGAAGGCCGCATCAAGATCGCGGAAATTCATGACAATGGAATTGGTCGGAACGCAGATGAGCTTCTTCGCAAGGTGCAGGCAGCCCAGTTCGTGGCGCAGCACACAGGCGAGGTTTGCCCTGCGAAGTGGAAGCCCGGAGCCGCAACGCTTAAGCCCGGAGTGAATTTGGTCGGGAAGATTTAATTCCAAGTGGTAAGAACGGTGAAAACCTCCGATGGTGAGCTCGTTCTTTCCATCGGAGGTTCCCGGTTTCCCGGATGGGGTGTTATAATTTGATGATGAAGGCAGTGGTTGTGTTTGTATGGTTTCTTTTCCTGGGGCTTGCACCAGATGAGGTCCGGGCTGAGGGGGCATGTGAAGACGACAACGCGGCCAACGCAAATTTGGGTGCGCTTTCAGGGTTTAGCAACGAGGTGAAGGAACATGACCTGGCGGCCTCGGTAAGAAGGTTGCAGTCTTTAGGTTTTGTTTGTGCAAAAGAGCCGGAAGGGAGCCCGTGGAGATGTGTGGGTAAGGTCCCCGGATATCCGAAAAAAGTTGCAATTCACATTCCCGTTCATTTCGACCTGAACGAGACCGATCCTGAAATCGTTACTCATTTTCATGGCCATGTTGTCCAGAATGATGATTTTTCCGGAACCCTGAATCGCTATCGTCTGGATGCCGAGCTTCATCGATCCGGCTTGAGTCGATTGTTGATCATCCCTGAGAGCACCGGGAAGTGTGATACTTATAAAACAGAGCTTTCCACCCGTGCCCAATTCGATGCGTTTCATCATCAACTGTTCATTTTATTGAAGAACTCAGGTCTTGTGGCCGGGGCTTCCGATGCGAAAGCCGTTCGACATCGGATTACGGGGCACAGTGGAGCCTATCGTTCGATTGGAGGGATTCTGAGTGAATCCCTTCAGGACGAAAAAATCGAGAGAGTGGGTCTCTTTGATGCGACTTATTGTTCGAGTTTGAGTTCCCCCCCCTGTAGGGGGCTAAAAAAATTTGCTGATCGTTTTCCTGGAAAAGTCAAATCATACTACCTTGAGAACTCACCCACATCCGAGGGCTCGGAACTCATTTTCAGAGATGAGGATCGGGTCAAGCTCAGTCAGGGGAGTTATTCCCATCTTACTGTCATGAAGAAAAACTATTCCGATTGGATGAGGGAGTGAGCGGGGCAAGAATGTACTTGATCATGCAATTTAGTCCCGCATGAGATTCGAATTTGCCGAGGGGCCCGGATAAAGCAGAGGTCACTGGTGGCATGCCATCTGCTTCAGTGGGTGTGGCTTTTTACGGATTCAGGCTCAAGAGCCGGTTTGCTTCGGAAAGGAGCAGGGGAAGAGCGACCGGTTTTGGAAGATGCGAGTGAATCAAAATCGAAGCATCTTTCGGGATCTTTCCGTTTCCGCAGACCAGAATTCGGGAGGAGGAATTTAGAGTTACCCGATGGATTTCCTGAATCAACTCGATGCCACTCATGTCGGAAAAAACAAGATCCATGAGGATCAGATCGTTGTGCGAACCCAAAGCGCCCAGCGCCTCTTTTCCAGAACCTGCCAGAAAAACCCGAAAGGAGTGCATTTCGAAAAATTCACCCAAGAGTTCCCTCCATGAAGCATCAGCATCCACAATGAGAAGCGTTGGTTGTAGGGAGATCATTCTAAAACCATAGGCCCGAAACCATATTTACGGCGGCGGTTTTCCGGACTTTTTCAATTCTTGTGCTCGGTCCGAAAGTCCGGCAAACCGCCGTTTTTTGAAGTTGGGATTGATATGCTCCACAAAGAGAGAAATTATGCCTGACAGTCAGAACAAAAAAAACGGATCCGGAAAAAACGGATCGCTTAAAAACGGATCCGGAAAAAACGGATCGCGTAAAAACGGTAAGTTCGAATCGAAGGGATCCAGCCGTTCTGAGCAAATCCTTCTGAAGCAGATTGGGCTGCTTGTTCACAGGGTTTTGTTTGAAAAGGAAAAGCCGGTTGAATGGCTTTCATTCAAATCCGGAATCGCTCGTTCAAGCATTCGGGAAATCATCGCGGGGAGGAGCAATACAAGAATTCTTACCTTAAACTCAATCGCGCGTGGACTTGGGTTTGACGACGTGATCGGGATGCTGGAGAAAGTGCGCGGTAAAAACTCGAATAAAGAAAGCTAATCTGGTTCTCCGGTTCTCCACACTGTGGAGTGGGTGTTGATCAAAAAGTGGTGGCTCCATCCGGAGTCGAACCGGAACACCCGTAAGGATACACGATTTTGAATCGAGCGCGTCTACCAATTCCGCCACGGAGCCATCGAAAATCGGAATCCCAAAGTAGCAAAGGTGGAGCGCAGTTGCAAGCAAACTCAGGGGAAAGAACTCCTGCTAGGGATTGATGAAAAAATTCCCTTTCCGATCGAGCGTATGCCTCTTTCCAAGGTACAGACTATGGTGAGAGCTTCCATGGCCTACCGGAAGTCCTGAAAAGACCGGAATCCGATGGCGTTCACCTACTGAACGAAAGATGAAATCCAATCCTTCGATGGTGGTGTATGAGCTTCTGAGGAACCCCATTGCTTCTTTTGGGGGTGTGTGGAGATATGCTGCGCGACCCGGAGCCTCGGGCGGCGCCATCTTGAGTCCTGCTGGTACGCTGTCATTGCATTCGGTAAAATCCCCAAGAACGATTCCCTTGCAGCCATTGAGCCCTCCGGCTTGCTCCAAGTGATGCATCATCCGGTTGATTCGGCCGAGGTTTTCCTGGATCTCCTCCAGGAACAGGATTTTTCCACGGGCCGATCCCTGGTCCGGGGTTCCGAGAAGCGCGTTCCAAACCGCGAGGTTTCCGCCCACTAGCGGGGCGGTCACGGCTTTGAAATCTTTTGGAACAAAGATTGGCTCGAGCCCGAAGGGTTCCTGTTTTGGTTTTTCTTTCTTCAGGGATGCCTTGAGAAGATTCATCAGGTTATCCCACTCGGAACGCTTGAGCACAGAAAAGGTTCGTAGAGATGGCATGGGGGCGTGGATGGTTTCCCATTTGAAATTCACCCGGTACCACTCAAGGAGAGCCGTAATGTCGCTAAAGCCAATCATTGTCTTTTTTTTGAGCCTTCTGCCCTTGAGCGACCGCTTCCAATGGTTCAAAAAGGGAAGCAAATGGGTGGCACCATAGCCTCCGCGTCCGCACCAGATCACATCCAGATCCGGACGCATGGAGAATTCGATCAGTGCTCGTGCACGTTCTTCATCGCCTGCCGGATAAAAGTAGTACTCATTGAGTGCGATCGGATGGATTTCCACCTGAAATCCCGCTCGCCTCAAATGTTCGACGCCCATTTCAAATTCAACCTTGGGAATGACGGATGAGGTTGCGACAATTCCGATTTTGATCATTTCAATCTCTCCCTGAGCATGGCGATGCTCTTCTTGTCTTTCACGGATACCCATGCGAGGTCCGAATCGTCTACGCCAAAGGCCGAAAGGACCTCGAGAATCTCGCGTTTCCGTTTGGCTCGCTCGGACTGGGTTTTCAGTTGGTCGATTTTTGTCAGTACGATCTGAATCGGGATGCCCTTTTTGGCGAAGAACTCAAGCGCCTCCAGATCCTGATCCGTCGGACCATGCCGGCTGTCGAACAAAAGAAGAACGCATTCGAGAGCCTTGTCTGCAGAAAAGTAGCTATCCAAAAGCCTGACCCAGGCGTTTTTCTCGGATTGGGCAACCTTGGCGAATCCGTACCCTGGAAGGTCTGCCACAATCTTCCGCTGATCCTGCCAAAGGAAAAAGTGGATTGATTTGGTCTTCCCGGGCATTGAGGAAACACGTGCGATTTTTTGTTCCAATAGGGAATTGATCAGCGAGCTTTTTCCGACGTTGGATCGTCCGACAAATGCAATCCGGGGTTCGGACCTGCCATTTAAAAATCCGCGCTTCAAAAGTGTGGGAATTTGTCCCGGATCCGCAAGGGTGATCAGATACTCTGATGCCATTTGTCCACACTACCACAGTGGAAGCGTCTTAAAACTCATCTCTTTTCATTTAGGGTATGGCATATGGATTGCTTGAGAGTCCTCCACCATGAATGAACTCTTTGTACAGATCAGAGACCCGGATGGACACAGAAGAACCCTGAAATGGAGAAGCTATCCCATCGAACTTGGAACGGATCCCGCGGATCGGAACCAGCTTCGGGATCCAAAGCTCAAGGCCGGGGTGCTTCGAATCGAAAGGCACCCCGTCAGGGGGCCGATCATGATTGCTCTGGATCCAGAACTCCTGATCGGCCTTGGTGATTACAGGGTGCAGTCTTTGGAGCTTCCATTTTTTGTACCCATCAAAGTCGGGGACACCGAATTGATCTTCACTGAGACCGAAGTCCGGACCAAGGTCCGAGAAACCGCACCGGGCGAGCGAACCTGGTATACGGAATCCGAGAAGGGCCGACAGATGCTGGAAGCTGTAAGAAAGGCTTCTCGTACAAAGCTTTCGGTGTATCTGAGTGGTGAGACGGGAACCGGCAAGGAAGTGCTGGGACGGTGGACCCATCTTTGGTCTGAGCGTGCTTCGGGTCCCTTTGTGCCGATCAACTGCGGAGCCGTGGCCGTATCGGTTGCTGAAAGCGAACTTTTCGGTCATGTGAAGGGAGCCTTTACGGGTGCTGTGAAGGATCGCCCGGGCGCACTTTTGCAGGCTCATGGGGGCACGCTTTTTTTGGATGAAGTCGGTGATCTGCCGCTTGAGCTCCAGGTAAAGCTGCTTCGGTTTCTGGAGAGTGGCGAGATCAGGCCCTTGGGCTCCGATCGGGTACTGCACGCGGATGTTCGGATCGTATGTGCAACCCATAAGCCTCTGAAGGCTCTGGTGCAGGAAGGAAAATTTCGACAGGATCTTTATTTCAGGTTGGCATCCATTCCCATCGAGATCCCCTCCCTTCGTTCCCGACCCGAGGATGTGGGAGCTCTTGCGGTCCGATTTGCAGAGGAATTCGGAAAAACCCTGACTCGCGAGGCAATTTACAGACTCCAAGTCAACCCCTGGCCCGGAAACGTTCGTGAGCTCAGGCACGCGATCGAGCGCGCTTGTGGAAGCGTGGGTCCCGAACAGGGAGTGGTGCATGCCTCAGACTTTGATTTCATGAATGAGACCGAAGAAAGTGCGATCGCAGGAGCGATCCAGGCAAGTGCTACGGTGCAGGCTCCCGGAATCTGCACCCTCGACCAAATGGAGAAGTTCATGATCCTGCGCGCGCTACGGGTGGTGAATGGCAGGCGCTCAGAGGCCGCCCGATTGCTCGGAATCGCGCGAAGCACGCTTTTTGTGAGGATGAAGTACCATGGCATCAATGGTCCAAGGGCCGAAGAGGCCTGGAGAGTTCACTTGATTGGAGAGAGTTGATAACGGGCGCAGCGTCCCTGTTCGTAGAAAAAAGTGCCCTCAAACGGGATGCGGTCAAAGACCAGAGGTAGGAACTTTGCATCGCCTTCCCAGAGGTCAAGGCACAACACCCGGGATAATGAGACCATATGAAGCGAGCCCTCGGGCTGAAGAGGGTCATTGAGCGGAATGGAAGATCGCTGACTTTCTGAAAGCTCGGTGGTGTACACGGTGACCCACCAGTCTTCGGACTTCCGGGGTTTGAAGTTTGGAAAATACAGACTCCCAGCCCATTTCCACTGAGCGCTTTGGGTTTTGCAG
>JAGWXK010000165.1 GCA_018969905.1 Bdellovibrionales bacterium | reverse complement strand
ACCGACCAACCCCAGCCGAAGCAAATGAAGAGCAGAATGGTGGGAATGACCGTCCAGATGATCTCAAGCCCCGTGTGTCCGTGAATGTACTTCGGTTTCTTGTTCTTGTCCTTGCTGTAGCGGAACGCGAACCAAACCATGGCTCCGACGATGCCGACGAAGAAAATCAAACTGAGGTAGACGAGAAACCAATAGATGCTGTCCCAACTCTGGGCCACATCCGTTGCGGCCACGGGCAAAGTGGCAGCGTGAGCGTTCATTCCAAGGGAGATCAAGCAAAGCAGAAGCTTTGTCATTTCGCATTTCCTTTCCTTTGCCTGGACCAGAACACCAACAGGTATCCACCCAGGAAAGCAATCATTCCCATCGCACCGAGCTGCATCACCCTCATCGCCTGGAGGGAATAGCCCCGCGACAAAGGTTCGTAGTGATAACAAAACAAGAGCAAACGATCAAAAACCGATCCGATCCGACCCTGCGAAGCCTCAAGAAGAGCGAGCTTCAGGTTTTTCGGATCATAGGTAATTCCGTAAAGATAGCGAGAGATTTTTCCTTCGGGCGTGAGAACGAATGTCACTGCCGAATGGGCGAACTCCTTGCTCACCTCATCATACTTGTATTCGAAACCGAGTGCCGCCGCGAGCTTCTTGATCTGGTCTTCCTGAGCGGTCAAAAAAGCCCATCCGGCCGCGGCACTGCCCGCGTCGTGTCCCGATTTCAAATATTCCTTGAGATAATTCTGCTTCTTGGCGAGAGCCATCTCGGGAGTGTCCTTGGGGTCGATACTCACCGTAACCACATTGAACTGCACGCCCACCGACCAAGCGAGCTTCTTCATGCCCTCATTCACCCCATTCAACACCATCGTACAAAGCATGGGGCATTCGTAATAAACGAGATTCAACACCACGGGCTTCCCGCTTTGAAACCACGCGGAAAGAGGCTTCTCCTGGCGGGTCTCGGGATCCAACAACCGGATTCCTTCCAAAGGAAGGGTTTCACCGAGATGCTCGCGCACTCCAACGCCCTTCAATTCCTCGGGAGTTTTGGAGGGATTCCCCATCACCTCGACCTGGGATTGCTCCGCGCGAACGGAATGGGCGAATCCCGCGACGGATGCGACAAGCATGAACAAAAAAGCATTTCGAACAAAATGCGCCTTCACAATTTACTCTCTTCGTATGATGACTACCCTATCAGCACATTGTTTTTTCTGTAATAAAAATGTGACCGAACCATGACAAAATTGGCAAGCATTGGCAAAGACATTCTCCGCCTCACCAAAGCAGAAATCGTTCTGCTCGAAGTGATCACCCTTGCCGCCGGATTCCTCATCGGACATCCGCTGGAGCGGCCCGTGAATGGCGCGAACCTCGCTTTTTCCTTACTGGGAGTAGGCTTTCTCGCCCTCGGTTCCGGAGCACTCAATCAAATTCAAGAACACAAGGAAGACGCCACGATGGAACGGACGCGGAACCGGCCGATTCCCGGCGGACGGATCTCCCTTCCCTTCGCATGGACGCTCTCCTTGTCCCTTTTCACAGCAGGGGCTTTTCTCTTGAGCCTGGTTTCAGCTCCGGTTCTACTGCTCGGAATCCTCGCGGTCGTGAGTTACAACGGACTGTACACCCTCTGGTGGAAGAGAAAACTTGCCTTCGCAGCCATCCCGGGGGCCATCCCGGGCGCACTTCCGATTCTGATCGGATTCCAGGCCGCCGTTTTCGACCTGAGGGACCTGCGCGGATACTATCTGTTTGCGATTCTTTTCTTTTGGCAGATGCCTCACTTTTGGGTTCTGGCCCTCAAGTACTCCCGCGATTATGACAAAGGAGGCTTCCCCACCCTCCCCGTGGCAAAAGGCAGCGAGGTCACCCGATTCCAGATTACTCTCTGGTGCCTCGCTTATTCGGCCTTGGGGCTGCTTTCAACCCTGTTTTTCCCGACCGGGATTCCGGGACTGATCGGCAG
>JAGWXK010000087.1 GCA_018969905.1 Bdellovibrionales bacterium | reverse complement strand
ATCCACATCTCGGAGCGGGTCGAAAAGAGCTTCCAAAAAAAGTTCATGATCTTGAAAAACGGCACCGCTTCGCCTCCATCGTTTGGCATGAAACGGTGTTTCCCTGCGGATTCAAGATAATCCTCGATCAAGGAAGATGCCTCGAAAACGAAGGGGTAATTCATCACCATGGGAACCACATAAATATTGGGATTCGGATGTCCCTCCTGATACCGCTCGAGTTGTGCCTGCAGAGCGGTGCCGAGGAGTCCAAGCTTCAGGTGGCTCTCGATTGCACCGGACCTCACCCGTCCTCCGGCAGGAAAGAAAATGCTATGAATCCCGCGCTTCAAAATACTGGTTGAGTAATTCTTAAGCGCATTCTTGTACACCTGACTCGATTTCTGGCGATCCACCGTATAGGCACCAAGCCTTGACATCGAGAAGCTCAGCAGCGGATTGCTGAAAAGATTGAGTCCTGCCCCATAGGCAAAGGGCGGCAAGGACATCAAATGAATCACATACCCGATGAGTACACTGTCGATATTGCTTAGATGAGTCGGAACCAGAAGAATCGTCCCTTTTTTTGAAAGGCGCTGGAGGTGCTCCACTTCACCCACCACGCGCAATCTGCTCTGAAGACTCTCACTCATTCCGAACGGAGAAAATCGCTTCACACTTGCGGCATTCAAAAGCCAGCTGAAAAACCAGGGAACCATGCGGATCGCAAAATCATACATTTTCGGCTCGAAGTTGCCACAAATCTCCACCGCAAAATGTTCGGTGAATCGTCGTAGCAAATCCCGGTTGTCTTCAAGCCCGACTGAACCTTTCAACCTGCCTTGGATTTCTGCGATGAAATTCCGATCCCGCGCGTTTCTGGAAGCAAGATTCGGCGAACTGAACCAGCTGGTGCGGGCCTTTCGAATCCGGATTCGTTCCTGATAGAGGGTCTCCTCTATCAACATCCGGGGATCGCCGCGGGACAAATCCCCCATTGTGCGTCGAACCACTTCCTCAATGATCGATTCGCGATAGTCGCGATCATCCAAACGGTAAATTTCTCCCCGGACAGCAGGATGATGCTCAAAACGGACAGCGGGATTGGACCCGGTGCGGGGATCAATGATCATAACGTTCCATTCTCATCTTTCCTTATTCTCTTCCATGCCTTGAGGTGAGTAAAACAGAAAGTAGGATCAGAGCAGCCCCTACCCACTGACTCGGCGTCAAAATCTCGTCAAGAAAGAATGCCGCAAGCCCAAGGGTGAACACAAGCTCAAGAGTTGAGAGAAGAGCAGCCCGCACCGCCCCTACCCGCTTCATCCCGGCATACAAAGTCGCAAAGGGCAAAACGGTCGAGAAAACAGAAAGTCCTGCAATCGCCAAGCTTGCTTGCTTTCCTGACTCTGGAAACGCGGGTGCTCCGTTGAGAATCTCGGCACCCGCAAGAATCGCAAACGCGAACAGACTGCCCGCCACCACCCCGCTGCTCACCCAAAGCGGATCTGAATCCCTCATGACCCGATTGCCGACCAGGATGTAAACCGCATACCACCCCCCTGTAAGAAGGCCTGCAATCAAACCCGTGGGATCAGATAACGGTGAAATCGCGGTCGATGATGAACCCCCGAAAACACCTGCAGTGAGAACGCTGCCGATAAGCGCAACGCCAACGAGAACCCCGCCCCGTAATCCCATTCGCTCCTTTAGAAAAAAGTGAGAAATCAGCGCAACGAAAGCCGGGTACAGATAAAGAAAGATTCCCGTCAATGCCGCTCCAAAATGCTCCAAGGTCACAAAAAACAAGGATGCCTCAACCCCGATGCCAATCACCCCGAGACCAAAGGAAACGAAAAGCGTTTTCAGGGGCGGCCTGCCTCCTTTCGTCGAGAAAACCAGGAGAACCATCAGGGGAAGCGCGAACAGAAATCGATAAAACAGGGCCAGATTCCGCGAAAATCCTGCAGCAAAGGCAAGCTTTCCAAAGATTCCAAGGGTGGCGAATCCAAAACTCGATGCAATGACCAGAAATGACCCCATGAAACATTTGTATCGGTCGCATGCTTCCATTACAATCCCCGAAAGTGAAACCGCTTCAATTCCCGCTCCTCGACTACGACATGCTTACGACCATCGAAAAGATGGGGTCGATTCCACTTCATCTTTGGTCGATCCGGAACATGGATCGCGCTCTCGATGATCTGTGCCTCCGTTACGCCCCTGAAACTCCCGAAGAGGAGTCGAGACTTCTGGACCTTTGTCCCTACTTTGCGACCATCTGGCCTTCGGCTCGTGCTCTGGGAGCCTTCATGAGTGAACGTAAATCCCGCTTCACCAAAAAATCGGGGATCGAGGTTGGATGCGGTCTCGGCCTCCCCTCCATTCTTGCGGCAAAGATCGGCTCCTCGGTGCTGGCCACGGATTTTCATCCGGATGTACCCTATTGGCTCGAAAAAAATGCAAGCCTGAACCAAGTCAAGATTCCCTATGCTCACTGGGATTGGACCAATCCAAAACCCGGTTCTGAAATCCGGCCTGGATCGTATGACTTCGTGCTTGCAAGCGATGTTCTTTATGAGCGACGCCATCCGGCAGATCTGGTCTCGGCACTTAGCCGACTCATAGCACCGGGAGGTTCGATTTTTTTGTCAGACCCGGGAAGATCCTATTTGAAGCCTGCCCTTGAAGAATTTGAAAAACTTGGATTTCAACGCGCCGACTTCATTTTTGAAGTGGAGGAAAGCTCGCATCTGCCGGAACATCGGCTCGAGAAAAAGAGGAGCATTCAGGTTTTCGAGTTTTCATGCTAGGGTCGCCCCATGAAAAAGAAAATCGCTGTCATTCTTTGCGGATCCGGATTCAAAGACGGGTCTGAAATTCATGAATCCGTTTTTACCCTGAACGCACTCTCCGAACACGGTGCCGACTTTCAATGCTTTGCACAGGATGCTCCTCAGGCAGATGTAGTGGATTGCTTGAGCGGACAAGCGATGAGCGGAACCCGCAATCAGCGAGTGGAGTCGGCGCGAATCGCGCGCGGAAACGTGAAAAAACTTTCCGATCTTGATCCGGCACAGTTCGATGCTTTGATTCTTCCCGGAGGATTTGGCGCAGCAAAGAATCTCTGCGATTACGCATTCAAGGGAATCTCAGCCACAGTCAAGCCCGAAGTTGCCCACGCTTTGGATGGGTTTTCAAAACTGAAAAAACCCATTGGAGCAATTTGCATCGCCCCGATGGTGCTTGCTCTGCATTTCAAAGGCAAAGGACTCCACCTCACCCTGGGATCGGCGGACGCTGATCTCGAGGCTCAACTAAAAAACCTCGGCCACCATCACAAGGCCTGCAAAGTCACGGAAATTTGCGTCGATGAAGCAAGCCGCGTGGTCAGCACGCCTGCCTACATGCACGAGAACCCTGCGATTCACGAAGTGAATCAGGGAATCACGAAGCTGGTTGGATCGGTGCTTTCGATGATTTGAGGATCAGGCTTTTCACGGTTTCATTCTCGCTTACATCTTTTTTCTGAAGCTGTCGCTTGAGGCCCGAAATGGTGTCGAGGGGCCAGGATTTCTGAAACAGGTTTACCACCCACTTCGGAATCGCACCTTTCGGATCCGCATGAATCTCGCATGTAAAAAAAGTCTTTTTCTCTTCCACGAATTTCAGCACAAAGGTGCTGTCAATCAGGGCTCCTCGAACCACACCCGGGATTGGAGGTTTTTTCTCGTTCTCGGCTGAATTCATCTTGATGGTGAGCGTAGGCTCTGGGTCTGCCTTGAAACTCACCGTAGAATGAATCACAAAGTCACGATCTTGAAGGGGCCAGGGGGTTTTCGTTCGGTTGTACTCCCAGCGGTCGGACTCACTCAGCTTTTCGATGTTGTAGGTCTCCACCACATCCGCCATCCATTCTTTCTCGCGCTCCACTGCCTCAAGGACTCCTGCAATACGAGCCATGGAGTCCTCGATCAAAGCCTCGCCCCTGAAGGCCACTACGGGAGAATCCGGCACTTCTTTTCGTAGCGTCACCACTCCGTCAGAATCCCCGATCTTTTCCCATTCCCCGAGCGCGGCAAATGTCGCGTTCGATCCGAAGAGCATGAAAATCATCATCACAAACAATTTCTTGTGCATACCGGTGTTCTCTCGAACGAAGTCGCAGAAAGCAAGGCAAAGTTTGCCGGTCTCCCCATGATCATTGTGCTTTACCCTAAAAGAGTGAAAATCCTAGCCTGTTTTTCCCTGTTGATGTTTCTGATTTTTGGTCAGTATGGCTTTGCCGGCAATTGTGATTGCGCGAAAGACCCCCTGGCAAAAAACGGCTGCGGACCCAAGCCCGTAAAGATGTCGGACACTACCCCTTTTTCGAAGTACGCATGCACCATCGATCATGTTTCCACTACGTTGCCACGAAGTTGGTTCGAAAATCTGATTAAGGAAACCAATGAAGACCTCGACAGCAATTTTTCATCAAAATCAAAGCTAGATCTCATCAATTATCTGAGCTGCCACAGAGAAACGGACGCGCAGTTTTGCCACTTCACAAAATCACTCTCACCTTATGTTGCGTACGCCTGCGAAGTTACGAATTTTCCGCTTTCCGTACAGAGCTGCCTTTTCATGAAAGAAAGCTCATTTGACCCAAAAGCCAAAAGTAGTGACGGAGCACTCGGGTATGCCCAGCTCATGCCGGAAACCATGAAGGACCTCGACAAATGCTTTTCCAGCACTCCGTCTGAATGGACAAAAAAAATTGCAGAGGTTGAAAAGGAGATATCGGCTTTGAAAGCCGGAAAACTCCCCAAAGACAATAAAAACGCAGCACTCAAAATGAAAGAAACCACCCTTCTCATTTACCGCGCCCGACGGAAGGTCCGGGAACTTTGGGAATCATACTGGGAAGGAACCAAAGACGGAGAACCCTGCCGGTATGGATCAAAGCCGGTGAGGGGGCGTGAGAACAGTTGCTTGAAAATGGAAATGGCCACCTGTTATCGATATGCACCAATCCTCTCGATGTTGAAGCAGACACTGGACGCCAATATGATTGCCGCAAGTTTTCTGGAAGAGGATTATGACGGAGATCCTTCAAATGACAAGGACTCTACAAAGGAAGTCATAAGGAGAAAGTCCGATGACAGACTCATTGTGAACGGCATGAGCGATATGGATTCGGCATTGTTTCTCACGGGAGCCTATAACTATGGTGCTCCAGGGTTTGCAAAAAAATGCGGGGATAAAACCACCATGAAATCCTGCATTGAATCGTTCCCAGTAACCCACGAAACACGAAAGCACCTTCAGGGCATCCGGAACTGCGCTCAGAATGGTTCTGGACTCCCGATCCAGGATCCTTACAACCCAAAAGCGATCAGAAAAAACTGTGATCAGAAGAGGTGCTTTTGATGAAAAGTTTCACTAAACCCCTGCTTTTTGCAATCTCCCTGGTGGCGTTGTTCTCTGCATCCCATGCCCGCGCCGAAAATGAACTCGACGCATGGGCAAAAAAGAAGGTTGAGGAAACCCTGAAAGGTTGCTCTCATCGCTCCTCAAAAGAGGTCTTTACCAAGCTAAAGACACTTGAAGTGGAGTACTCCGCAAAAGCCGATCAGGCCCCTCCAACTTTCCTGAAACGCATGTCCATGGATTCGGAATTCATCGAAATGGGACAGGTGATTTTTCCCGCCATGCTCCCTCGTGGATTTCCCGCACGATTGATCTACATGGCCTGCGATGAAGAGCATCGTGCCTTTATCGAATCAAAGCCCACGACTGAATCCAAAGAAAACCTGCTGGAGCTTAAGGATTGCTTTCGAAGAAACTATCGAATTGAAACTCCCAAGATGGTCAGCGTCCTGATTCAGTGCTACGAGGACCTGCCAGACTAAGATTCGCAATAAACTCTTCCGAAGGGTACTTAGGAATTCAACTGGGATCCTTGAGTGTGCACGGGATTCGAACCAGCGGAAGGGACATACCCACTCAAGGAGCCCCGTTTCTGATTGAATGGGGCCCTAAGGAACCCGACCCAAATTAGTGTATCAAAAAAGTCAGACCTGAGGTAAGGTCCGCGCATGTCTACATTCAACTGGTTCAAACTCACCGTGCTTGCGGCGATCTGGGGCTCGTCCTTCATCTTCATGAAAATCCTGGTCCCCGTGATCGGCGTTCTTCCGACGGCCTGTCTTCGAATCCTGATTTCGGGACTGGTCCTGACTTCGGGCATGAAGCTTCTTCGCATGAACCTTGAATTCAAAAAACACTTTCGCCATTACTTTACCGTGGGAGTTCTGAATGCAGCTTTGCCCTTTTTTCTGTATTCGTTTGCAGCACTCCACGCGCCCTCGAGTCTTTCTGTGATCATGAACTCCACGACTCCGATCTTCGGGGCTGTGTTTGCATTGATGTGGCTTGAGGAGCGAATGAACTGGAAAAAGGGCGCTGGGTTTTTCCTTGGAACTTCAGGCGTGACCTTGATTGCACTCAAAAGCTCTCACGGTCAGGCAAGCGGCGCGCATGAATTCAGCATGATGACGCTTTTGTCTGCCTTTGCGGGACTTACGGCCGCCGCATGTTATGCACTCTCGGGCATTTACATGAAGCGTTTTGCGCCGAACGTGAGGTCCTATTCCATGGCGGGCTTAAGCCACCTGCTTGGCGGCCTGATCCTTGCCCCCTTCGCACTGATGGAATGGTCCGGGCATCCATCATCTCCCGCACTCTATGATTCCAAAACCTGGGCTGCACTCCTTGGCCTTTCCTTGCTTTGCAGTGCAATCGGGTTCCTGATTTTCTACCACCTTTTTGATCGTGTTGGCCCCACCCAGACACTCATGGTGGGTTATCTGATCCCGGCGTTCGGAATTCTTTGGGGCGCGCTGTTTTTAGGCGAAACCATCCACACAGAAATGGTGGCGGGAACCGTGATGATTTTGGGTGCGGTTGCCTTGATCTCCGCAAAAAAATCGGTTCCGACTCCAAAAACACTCAGCAAACAACACCTTGATAAACTCATCCAAAACGAACTTGTTGCGGACGCCGAAAGCTCCGCATCTTCTGGAGCCCTCGTTTCCTAGGAGGAATTATCCACGGGGCAGACTCCCGCTCTATCAAAAACCGGGTGCCAGAACTTTGCAAACCGGGCGCGAAATTTCATTCGCTCTCCGGTTTTTGGATGCAGAAACTGCAGCGTCCAGGCCATGAGGAAAAGCCGGTTGTCGTTCAAGATCTCACGCCAAATCCGGTTTTGACGGCCATCCCCGTGCATGGAATCCCCAATCAAAGGATGAGCGAGCTTTTTGAAATGCCTCCGGATCTGATGATATCTTCCCGTTTTTGGCCTTGCCTGAACGATGCTGAATCTTGAAGAGGAATACCTTCCACAGGAAACGGGAATCTCAAACCGGCAGAGAGTCGCAAACTCGGTTCTTGCATCCTGAAAAACCACAGATTCCTGATCCGGATCGGACTCCAGCGGAAGGTCGATTTGCCCCTGATCCGAAACCCAGCCTCTGCACATCAAAAGATACTTTTTTTCAACCTCACCGGATTTGAATTGTTCCTGCAGAAGACCTGCAGTGCCGCCATCAAAGGCCATGACCATGACTCCGTGAGTGGCCCGATCCAGACGATGAACCGGATACACCGACCTTCCGGTTTGATTCCGGAGAATCCGGATCACGTCAATTTCGGTGCGCTTTACACCCAGACGAATCGCGCGTTCGGAGGGATGAACGGAAAGCCCTGCAGGCTTCTCAAAAACGATCAGCTGTTCGTCCGAATGGAGAACCCTCAGTTGCTGCATGAATTCACGGTAACGGCCTGGCCCTGCTCATTGATTCGTGTGGCCTTGGTTCTGGTCACGGGGATTGAGGCATGGGGTGAGGCCGCTCCTGTGCGAACCTGGTGCTCAAGCTCGAAAGGAAGAAGCTGTCTTTGGCCTTTTTTGCCGGGATTCAGCTCCCACTGGTGGGCACAGTTTTTTGAACATGTAGCCTGTTTGAACGGGAGCCTCGAGCAATTTTCACAAATCTTGTCCTCGTAATCGCAGCGCTTGCAGATCACCTTCGTATCTCCCGGCTGTCCGCAATGCGGGCAAAGAACGTACTGCGCCGAGGGTGCAAGATTCTGATCCACGGCCACCCGGTGATCAAAAACGAAACATTCGCCTCCAAATTGATCATTCGGAAACTTCTCAAGGTAATTAAGAATTCCACCCTCAAGCTGATACACATCCGAATACCCTTGATTTTGAAGCTCGAGAATCCCCTTCTCGCAACGAATCCCTCCGGTGCAAAAAATGAGCATCTTTTTGTCTTTTGAGATCCCCTGCTTCTCAATGTATGCTGGAAAGTCCGTAAATTTCTCGATGTCCGGATTCAGAGCGCCCTTGAAGGTTCCGATCTTGTACTCATACCAGTTTCGGGTATCGATCATGACGAAATCCGACTCCTCTTTCAGAACGCGATTCCACTCCTCGGGAGAAAGATGATGATTTTTTCCCTCAGGTGGCATCACCCCGGGAAGGCCGGTGGTCACGATTTCCTCGCGGATTTTCACTTTGTAGCGGCGAAAGGGCGGCCGATCGCTTCTGGAGTCCTTGAATGTTATGGCGCTTGCGTTGAAGTATTGAAGAACCCAGACCTTGAACGCATGAAGGTCGTCCTCACTTGAGGAGGAACAGGTGGTATTGATGCCCTCAGGCCCAAGGATCAACAAACCCCGGATCGAGAGTTTCTCAGCGGTTTTTTCAAGATCGGCTTTGATGGCTTCGAGATTCTGAAGGCGCGTGAAATGATAAAAAGCGGAAATAAAATACGACATGGACTCTCCTCTCCGGGTTCCAAGCCCGGTGGTTGAAGGCCAAGACTATAGTGGATTTTCTTCGTCAACTCAATGCGTACTGGCATCGTTGAGTGGGCATGGACCGAGGCCTCCATTGACCGATCCCATCGGAATCACAGATGTTTCGCCGACTCTCGCGAATTCGGATTGACGATAGCGAGGCCGCAGGAGGCGGCTCGGAGGTGAAACACCCGTGATTCCGATGGGTTCAAGCTCTGGCGTTCGAGAGCCATGCCCAATCAAAGATACCAGTTAACAATCGTCAACTAGAGCCATTCACTACTTCAATGTAACCCGAGAGCTTTAAATATTGTTGACTTATTTAATCTTGTATGGTATAAAGCTGTCGATTAACCGCTAAAAAGGATCGGATTTATGAACTCTCAACTCCCCCTCATCTCCCTTTCATTCTTCTCTTTGCTCAATACGAATGCATTCGCCTTCAACTCCTCAATCGCCTCACCTGACCCCTCACCCTCACCCTTAACCTTCCAAGAAACGATCAAAGGGGACGACGCGAAAGCGCTTTATGTGCGACTCGAAAAAAAGGAATGTGCCGGTGACGGGTACAAAGATGTCATCACAAAGATCGGCCAAAACGTGATCTGCACCCGCGAGAAGATCAACAAAAGTCTTGTGCGCCGAAAGTACGAGTACAAGTGCGCATTGAGTTTTCTGATCGAAACCGGTGAGCTCCACGAAATGTATCCAATTGGTGATGATGACCCGGATGCCGGACTTGCCAAAGATGAAGATGGCTACCAGGGAAAATCCGTGAATGTGAAACCAGGCGGAAGCGAAGCCACCTTCACCATCTACGGAATGAGGGCGCAAGCACTTTTTGACGGCATGAAGCAGGATTCAGAGCCTGCTGTGATTCGCGAAGGAAAGTTCTCAGATGTGGAGGAGTCTGAGACCGTGGATAACACTCGAAAGGGCGAGCAGACCGGGACCACAGTGTTCGTCAAAAAAGGAATTCACGTAACCTGCTTTCAAGCCACCTTTACATATGCTCCAAATACCGAGTGCACTGTGGTGCTTGAACCAAAGTCCGGAAAAGCAAAGCTTTCCGGCGAAGGCGGAATGAACGAGAGCTCGTCAGAGGAACAAGAAACAGATCATTCCGATGACTCGAAAGGGTTCTGGAAAAAAATGTTTAGAAATAGAGGGAAGAACACCAAAACCTGATACTGAGAACAACCAGTCTACGGACGGCTCCGGCGAATCGAACATTGACTCGGGTCAGGAAACAGATCATTCCGATGACTCGAAAGGGTTGAAAAGGTTCTGGAAAAAAATGTTTAGAAATAGAGGGAAGAACACAAAACCTGATACTGAGGACAACCAGTCTACGGACGGCTCCGGCGAATCGAACATTGACTCGGGTCAGGACAATGACTCTAATGATGATGAAGGTAAGAATCCAAAAACTTCCTGAGATTCACCCTTGTTCACTTCAGGATGAGCCCCAATATCTTCCGAAACTGCCCGACCTCGTACTTTGCGGCATTGTCCTTGAAAAATTCCTCAAATCGTGTCTCTGGATTCTCAAGAACCGCATCCACGAGATCCTGCGACATGATGAAAAGTGCGCTCAAAGGGCTGATCAGTTTTCCGGGCATTGCCCTGGGAAAGCCATCCCCGCTCGGTCTTTCATGGTGTTGTGAAATGATGATGTCTACATCGGATGGAATTTCGGCAAACTGTTTGGAATATTCGGAGGCTTGCACAGGATGCAGCTTGATGAGCTTGATCTCCTCATTCTCAAGACCGGCTTCATGCGCGGAAGAAATGTCGCGAAGCTTGGCATAGATTTCCGATTTTAACGAAATGTCGTGCAAAAAGGCGGCAAGACTCAACTTAAAAAACGTCGCGCTCGAACTCCAGCCGATCCGATATGCAAGCGCGCAGGCCACATTCCCGACCATGAAACTATGAGCCGGAATGTACGACCCCTCCTTGCGCTTCAGATCCTCCAGAATCTCGCTTAGTTTTGGCTTTGAACCGAGCACCTTCAGCGCCATATTGACACAACTCTTGGCAATCACCTGTGCCTCGGGAGTGAATCCAAGCTGCCCCACCACGTCCCGAAGCAAAGAATGAGTCGAAACGAATTCCTGATTAGCCTGCGCCTGGGATACCTCGGAAGCATTTGCAAGCTCATCCAATCGGGCACTCACTTGAGTCAGAGAATCCTTCACCTCGGACGCCTTCACATGAAACTCCGTCCGATTGGAATCGATGAACTTTTTCAGGTCCCCGGTTTCAAGAATTGAGCCCTTTTTAAAGACACAAACATAATGATCTTTTCTGATCCTCGCGTATACATCGCTCTTGAGGGGGGTGAGACCCGAAAGGCTTTCCATCCCGATGGCAATGAACTCTTCTTGCTCCCGAAGCTCGGGCGAAGGCAGGCGACCCAGGGCTGCTGATTTTTTCAGAATCCGATAAAGGCCGGACTCGATATCTGAAGGATCAAGGACTTCGGGAGTGAAATCTTTGGTTGAAAGAGGAGCGATGAGTTCGGTGTTTTCCGTTACCACGCCAATTACGACGCCAGGCAGGAGCCCCAAAATCGCCTTAAGAAGCACGACCCCCTGCCCCTCCTGCTCGATCAGTGCGAGCCGATAATGATTTACCGAGCCCTCAATTTTCTCGATGGCCTGAGATAAGGAATAAAAGGAATCAATCGTGCATTGATTTGGAAAATAGGATTCAAGCTTCCCGCGAATTCGCTCCAGGGCTGAATGGTTCTTAAAGACCAGAATCACCCTGAGCAGCCCACGTTCTGTTCCCGAATCTTCCATGATTCCAGTGTAATCCGCAGCCTTTCATCCTGCAAAGATTGATTTCATGCGGGGAACAAGACCTTCAGAGCCTCTTCCGGAGTCATGAGTCCGCTTGAAACGGATCGCAGGATCACCAGTCGCGCCTCATCCGGATTTTCAGGTAGTTTTGAGGATTCAGAGGCGGACGTTGCGCGATCTGCGGCACTCGGGGCACCCGGAATCGCGATTCCGTTTGCCATGTACATCACCCGCGCCATCTTCTCGCGAAACCCTTGCGGCAGGGTTTGCTCGAGTGCTGCCATATCCTTCGTGACATCAAAGCCTGCCATCTGATTGTGCATGAGGCTTTGAAGCTTCATCATTTGATCAGGAGAAAGCATTCTCATCGCTTCGGTGATTTCGGCAATCACTTCGGGGGTCATTTTGGAGGGATCAAGTCCGTTCATTCCTGGAAACATAGGGGGTCCTTTCGCGATCGCCAAGCCTACACGAAAAGAGCCACAGTGGCAAAGTTCCATTTCATATGAATCCTAACCCACTCAAAGCCGCATTTTTGAACCTCATACCCGAGAGAAAGTAAATACAAATCAAAACTACGATTTGTATTTACAAATTAAATTGTGGAGATAAGATGAGCAGGTGAGGATTTCGGCATTCATATAGGATGAGCATAACAGCAAAAAGTGCCTGAAACACGGATTGACTTTGGTCCAAATAGAGGATTTTCTATTAAGTCAGCCAACCCTAATGAATCATGAGACACATTCAGATGTAGAGCCGAGATACATTGCTTTTGGATACCATGAAGACCGGTTTTTGTTTGTCGTCTTCAC
>JAGWXK010000086.1 GCA_018969905.1 Bdellovibrionales bacterium | reverse complement strand
GAAATCAAGATCTTCAATCTCACCCAGGGCGCGGCGGATTTCATGCTCTACCGGAACGGAATCAAACTGATCATTGCCAACACCACCCACGGGGCGATTCAAATTTCATACGATCGACATACGCCGGTTTCTTTGGGCAGTGAGTCTGCAGTTCCCCAATCCGAAGAATTGCTTGCGCAGGTTGGAGCATTTGGAAAGGTATACTGGATGTATCGCTCCGAGAGGGTGGAGAGTGAGCAGGTAGCAAAGCACTTCTTTTCTGACTTCACTAGGATGACCCGCGAGCAGAAGAAGGTGAAGCCGAACCAGAAAGTCCTACTTGAGCAAATCAAGGCTCTGCTTCAGGAGCAAGGGCTCAGTCTTGAGTAGTTTCAGGGTCCGAGAGTAATTCAAAGAGAAATCTTGATTCGAGTTTTCTTGACCCGATTTCGTCATGGTCAGGTCCTTTCGATCAAATCCGAAGGTCTCAAAAATTTCCACCGCGAGTTGATACTCCGAAATCCTTGTAAGCCCCCCGAGGTGAAGAGTCTTATTTCTAACATCTCCCTCAATCACGCGGTCGATCAGAGTGGCAAGCTCACGGACATGTACCGGATTGCGAATGGAGCGATCAGAGAGTGAAATCGGTTTATGAAACGCGGCTGCATCCCGCAAGTGATCAAGCCACGAAGGGTGATCAAGCGTTCCTCTGCCTAGAAGTGGCGCGCAGCGGATGATGATGTGGTTTACCGAGCGGTTTCTGATGTAGTTTTCGGCCCCGAGTTTTGTTTTTCCGAGTGCATAAGACGGTATTGCCGTGTCACTCTCGCCAAAATTCCCGTCGATTCCGGAAAATACCCAATCACTAGAGAGATAAATGTACTTTGCTTTGAGGTATTCCGCCGCGGTCAGCATCTGATTTGCCCCGGTCAGGTGTACTAGTTGAGACTGGGAAGGGTCCTTTTCCGCTTTTGCCGGATCATTGCTTCCTGCCGAAAAGATCACTACATCGGGCTGATGTTTTTGGACCAGTGAGGAACAACGGTCCTTGTCGTGGATCCCGTTGAAGTACACATATTCCACTCCCGGGATGGCCGTAAATTCTCCCCGAAAGGTACTGGTGATCGAATGTTTTCTAGAAAGAAGCCCCGCAAGGTGTGTTCCAACGAAACCGCTCCCGCCCACAATCAGAATTTTCTTCAAGGCACCCATGACTCCACTCCAAAAAGGATCTCCGGGGTTGCCCTTGGTCGAAGGCCTCCCCGGAATCCGGATTTATGACAGTAATTTCAGCGCCGCTTGAGCACTTTGGTTTGCCTGACCCAGAACCGAGATTCCGGATTGCATCAGGATATTGTTTTTGGTCATGTCCGACACCTCTTGGGCAAGATCCGCATCTCGGATACGGCTGTTCGCCGCTGAGAGGTTTTCATCGCTGACCGAGATCGAATTGATGGTCGACTGAAGGCGGTTTTGAACCGCGCCAAGGTCCGCACGGACCGAGTTCACCTTCATGAGGGCATCGTCCAGGGTCGAGAGCGTGGTCTGCGCTCCCATCTTGGTCGAGACGGATTCCCCCATGAGCCCGAGTGCTTCGAGGGTGACATCCGTATTCTGGGCGTTGTAGGCGATTCGATCTGTCATCGGGTTGTTGTGGTTCCCGATCTGGATCTCGAAGATTCCGGCTTTTCCATTAAGCAAAGGATTCCCGTTGTAATTGGTCGAATCCGCGATCCTTTGAATCTCGGATTTCAAGGCCTGGAATTCCCGATCCGTGAACTTTCTTTCCTGGTCTCCGATGGTATCGGATGCGGCCTGGATCGCAAGTTCCCGAAGACGGATGATCATGTTGGAGACCTCGTTCAAGCCCCCCTCGGTTACTTGAACCAGTGAGATTCCATCCTGGGCGTTCCGTTTAGCCTGCCTCAGGCCCCGGATTTGAGCGCGGAGATTCTCAGAGATCGCAAGTCCCGCAGCATCGTCTCCTGCCCGGTTGATCCTGCTGCCGCTTGCAAGGCGTTCCAGTGAGCCATCCAAAGCATGCTTCGTTGAAGCAAGGGTTCTCATCGCGGAAAGCGACGAGATGTTCGTATTGATCCTTAGTCCCATATTCAGCCTCCATTCATGGTTTTCTTTTCCTTAAGATCCGATTCGATCCCTCGAATCGCACGGCATCCTTGCCGGTTTTTGTTTTAATCCGGGGTGGCATCACCACCCCGGAAATCTGGTTTTATCAGCCGAGCAACTTCAGCACCGATTGTGCGCTTTGGTTTGCCTGACCCAGGACCGAGATTCCGGCCTGCATGAGGATGTTGTTCTTGGTCATTTCCGAGACTTCTTCCGCAAGATCTGCATCCCGGATCCGGCTGTTGGCCGCAGTCATGTTTTCCTCGTTTACAGCGATATTGTTGATGGTCGATTGCAAGCGGTTCTGGATTGCTCCAAGATCCGACCGCACCTTGCTCACCTCTGAGATCGCATCATCAATCACCGCAAGTGAGAGCTGTGCGCCTTGTTTGGTTGCACAGCTTTCTCCCACCATTCGAAGAGCTTCCAGGGTTACATCCGCATTTTGGCCATCGTATACGATCCTGTCGGTGAGAGGATTGTTCCCCGTGCCAACCTGGATTTCGAAGATTCCGGCGCGTCCATTCAGGAGCGGTGTGCCGTTGAAGTTCGTGCTCATTGAGATCCGGTCGATTTCAGACTTGAGCGCCTGAAACTCCCGGTCCGTGAAACTGCGTTCCCGGTCTCCAACCGTATCCGATGCGGACTGGATTGCCAGTTCGCGGAGACGAATCAGGATATTGGTAACTTCATTCAGCCCGCCTTCTGAAACCTGGACGAGGGAAACCCCGTCCTGTGCGTTTCGTTTCGCCTGTTTAAGTCCCCGAACCTGGGCTCGGAGATGCTCGGAAATTGCGAGTCCCGCGGCATCATCGCCGGCTGTATTGATCCGGCTCCCGCTTGCAAGCCTCTCCAGGTTCTTGCTGAGAGCGGCTTTTGTTCCACCTAAACTTCGTTGGGCCACCAACGAAGAAATATTTGTATTTACTCTGAGTCCCATACTAGCCATCCATAAAAAGCGTCCTCCATGAGCACCCGCAGTCGACCAAAACCGCGGCCGGCAATCCATGCCGATTTTCTGGTGTGGAAACCTCGAACCCCAATTGGTCCGCAATCCCCACGGTTACTAAAACCTTTCCTTCGATTCCCCCCCGCGCCTTCACGAGATCCTCTCATCCGGCGCGAGGGTGGCAATCGATCCAGGAAACAGACGAGGCAACGCCACCGTCTATGAAACTTGTTTCTCCTTCGTCTATGCCTGCCCTCCGAGGAGCCCGAGCGCACTCTTGATGGAGGAGTTCGCCTGGGAGAGAACCGAGACACCTGCCTGGTTGAGGATCTGGGACTTCGTGAGCTCCGAGGTTTCCTCTGCGAGATCCGCATCCCGGATCCGGCTATTGGCGGACATCATGTTCTCTTTGTTTACTTGTAAGTTATTGATTACCGACTGAAGCCGGTTTTGCATCGATCCGAAACCGGCCCTGATCGAGGTGACCGCATTCAAGGCATCATCGATGCTGGCAAGCGAATTCTGAGCGCTTGTCTTGTCTCCAACGGTTGAGAGATTGATTCCAAGAGAAACCAGGTTCACATTCGAGGAATATGGGTCAAAAAGCTTGATTCGGTCGACGAGCGGGTTGTTCTTGGTGCCAATTTGGACCTCAAATGCGGATCCGGAACCGTTCAAGAGCGGGTTTCCATTGAATTCGATGGAATTCGCGATTCGGTCGATTTCCTCCGCCAACTGTTGGAATTCATTGTCGAGAAACTTTCTTTCTTTTGGTCCGACCGTATCAGATGCGGCTTGAACTCCAAGTTCCCGCATCCGGATCAGGATGTTTGAGACTTCAACCAGTCCACCTTCTGCCACCTGAACCAAAGAGATTCCGTCCTGCGCATTTCGCTCAGCCTGGCTCAAGCCGCGGATTTGTGCGCGTAAAGTTTCTGAAATCGCGAGTCCAGCGGCATCATCACCGGCGTGATTGATTCTGGATCCTGAGCTGAGACGCTCAAGGGTTCGATCGAGAACCTGGCGATTGGATCGAAGATTGCGTTGAGCAACCAAAGAGGGAACGTTAGTGTTGATTCGTAATCCCATACCTTCCTCCATGAAGGTTCAAACTCATTTTTTACTTCGAGAGCTCGAGTTTGTGGTCCATCCATGACCTTTTCAAAGCTCTCACTACACCCATCGGAGTGTGTCCGTGATGACTTTAGAATTTTTTTTTGGAAAAAAAGAAATTTCTCAAAAAAAAGAAAACTTTTTAAAATAAACGCTTGATCTTCTCAGGAAGCGCTGTAACATCGGAGTTGTAAGTAGTTGCCTAGGCAATAATTACCAAATGGAGGAAAAACAAAATGGCTAAGAAGAAAGCAGCAAAAAAGAAAACTGCAAAGAAAAAAACTGCTAAGAAAAAAGCGAAGAAGTAACTTTTTTCTGCAGAAAATGCAAAAGAGCCCCGGACGAGAGTTCGGGGTTTTTTTTTGGCTTTTTTGCGTCAATAATTCGGTATCAGCCAAAAAGCCTCTGATAGATCTTACGCGCGAAGAATGGACCTTGATAGATCCATCCTGTATAGATTTGAATTCCAGAAGCCCCGAGCTTCATTCGTTCCAGAGCATCCTCGACCGTCATGATTCCTCCAACGGAAATGACGGGTAAAGAAGTGATTCCCCGAACCTCGATCAGACGATCTCGGGATACAGTAGACAAAATTTGCCCACTCCAGCCACCGGACAGTGTTTTCTGTCTATATATATAGTCTCCCCCGAGGGTGTTGGTGAGTACCAGTCCCGAAACTCCGGCCGACTCCAAGGCTTGAACCAGATCTTTCAGGGGCTCCCCGGTGATTTCGGGTGCAAGTTTCACATACAGAGGTGTGAGGCGTCCGCTTTTCCGGATGACTTCTTTCACTTCCTTAACAATCACCCCCAGATGTTCAGGTGTCTGCAGGGCTCTGAGACCCGGAGTATTGGGAGAGCTTACGTTGATTACGAAATAATCCGCGGTATCTGCAAAAGGCGCCGCAGCCTTGGCATAGTCGAGATGGGCAAGTTCATCCGGAGTGGATTTGTTCTTTCCAAGATTTACCCCGATCTTGAATCCAGAAGGAATTCTTTTTTTTGCGGATCGAACGCGCTCCGAGATGATTCCGGCGCCAAGGTTGTTGAACCCCATGCGATTAAACAGTGTGGAGTCGCTTGGCTTGCGGAATAGTCTTGGGCGCTGGTTCCCGCCTTGGGGCAGGGGAGTTACGGTACCGATCTCGACTGAGCCGAACCCAAAGTAAGGCAAAAACTCGATCATTTCGGCATTTTTGTCAAAGCCTGCAGCAAGCCCAATCGGATTGTCTTTCAAAAGAGGTTTAAAGGGAGTCAGCCTTGCCAACCAGCGCATCCCAACCTTTGCAAAAGCGTGTGCATCCTCGGCATCGAGTAAAAAAAGAACTTTTCGGAGAAGCCACCACATCCTGCGCATCTTCTACCATGAAAATGGGTGATCTCTGAGGAAAACCTCGCTAAGCTGTCCCCATGTCGAAAGTCTTTTATGACCGTTCTGGACGTGCCCATACTATCGGAGAAAAATCAAAGAAAGGGCAATCCAAGACTCAGGAAAAGCCACGGCCCCCATTTTCGGGAGGGACGAAGAAAAAAAGTTCAACGCCATCGGAATCCCGCGGAGGTTTTGTGTCTTCCGGAGCCCCGTCAGTTCGCGGTCCCCGAAAAGAGGAACGCGGGGAGCGCTCTTTTGGCAAAAAAGGTCCATGGTCTGGCAAATCTGAAAAACCGGGTAAACCGGAAAAGAGCGGACGCCACGGTAAGCATGGGCGCACCGAGCGTCGGGACCGACGGGGGGGCGCTCCTTCGGCAAGACCTCCCGTGCAAATCAATCCTGACTGGATCCGGTTGAAGGGGGTGGTGGACAAGAACAAGAAAGGGTCCGCCTTTCTCGTGTTTGACCGGGCAGACCTCGAGGACCTTTTCATTCCAAGATTCTATACAGAACAACTTTTCCACGGCGATCGAGTTGAGGTGTTCGTAAGTGAAGCGGGTGAGATCGAGGATCTCAAGGTGCTGGAGCACCGATTCAAGGAGATTTTCGGCCGTGTGAACCTGAATGACGGCCATGAACTTGGCCGTGAGTTCAAAAAATCCAAAGTCAAAGCACGCACCGGGTACCTGATCTATGAGCGTAAAAAGGCAAAGGAAGAGGTCTACCTGCCCACTGTGCCGCCAGAGGTAAAAGAGGGTGATTGGGTGAAAGCCGAAATGATCTTTGGTGACCAAGGTGCGACTTCTGCAAAGATCATCGAACATATCGGGCCCCTGCTGCCTGCAAGTTTTGACATTCAGATGGTTGCGGGTGAGTTCAATCTAAAGGAGCATCACTCCTTTGATGCAGTTAAGCAGGCTGAAAGCTATTCATTGCAGATTCCAGGCAAGGATGAAGTAGGGCGCACGGACTTGCGCCACATTCCATTTTTTACCATTGATGGAGAGCGGGCGCGGGATTTCGACGATGCGATTTATGTGGAGCGACTCGAGCACCATGGCTATCGCTTATGGGTTGCGATTGCGGATGTATCTCACTATGTGAAAGAGGGAACTCCACTCGATTCCGAGGCTTATGCTCGTGCCACTTCTGTTTATTTTCCCGAGCGGGCGTTCCATATGCTGCCCAGAGCGCTTTCTGAGGAACTCTGCAGTCTGAAGCCCAATGTGCCGAGACTTTCGATGGCCTGTTCGATTGATTATACCCGCGAGGGTGTAAAGGGCGAGGTGAAGCTGTATGACGCCATCATAGAGTCCAGACGTCGCGCGACCTATACGGAAATTGAGTCCGAAAAAGAAGAATCCCGTCACAAAGACATGTTTGATTTGTATCGGATTCTCAAGAAAGCCCGACATGAGCGGGGTTCGATCGATTTTGACTTTCCGGAGTCTGAAATCATCCTGGATGAGAAAAGCGGTGAGCCTTCTGATATCGTGGTTCGGGAACGGAATGATGCCCATCGGTTGATCGAGGAGTTCATGATTGCGGCCAACGAGTCGGTAACCGAGTGGATGATCGCGCGGAAGCTACCTTTTGTGTACCGGATTCATGAAGAACCCTCGATGGAAGCCATTGAGAAGTTCAGGACCCTCGCCCGCAACATGGGAGTGCAGATTGCCCGAGGTGGAATTCCAAGGCCCAGTGTTCTTGCCGAGTTCATCCGGACGCTCAAAGATCACCCTGCTGAGCCTGTTTTGGCAACCGCCCTGCTGCGCTCCATGAGACAGGCAATTTATAGCGCCTCTCACGGGGAGCATTACGGCCTCGCGTCGGAAGGGTACACCCACTTTACCTCTCCGATCCGGAGGTATCCGGATTTGATCGTTCATCGCCTGCTTCGTGCCGCCCTTCATCGGGAAAATCAGGGTGAATCCCATCCTCACACGAAAGAGCTGGATGCCCAGCAAGAAAGACTCAATGAGATGGCTGATCATTGTTCTTACCGGGAGCGCGTGGCAAGCGACGCAGAGCGCGAGTCCATCCGGTTCAAACAAATCCGGATGATGGCAAAGAACCTGGGTAATGAGTTTGAAGGCAAAGTGAATGGCCTGATGGAGAAGGGAATGTTCATCCAGCTTTGGCACCCCTACTGCGAAGGAATGGTGCCGATCGATTCCATGAAGGATGATCGCTATGAGTTCAACGAGGAGCGCATGGTGCTCTTCGGGCGGAGAAAAAGAAAAACCTTTACCATCGGCCTTAAGGTCAAGATTCGGGTGGTGAGTGTTGATCTCGATGCAAGACGGGTTGAGTTTCAGCTGGTAGAGGAGTAGAAGGTACTTTATGGGACTTGTCCGCCGGAGTATCCAGCTATCCAGAGCCATGAAGGGGGCTGGCCGTCTGAGCCAGATCCTTTCCGTGCTCTCCAAACACGGCTTCAGTGACGTTGTTCAGCGTCTTAAGCTCGAAACCTATCTTCCGGGCAGGCTTGGAAAATGGGCGGAAACCAATGAAACTCGAAGTTTGGGAGAGCGGATGCGGCTTGCGTTTCAGGAGCTTGGCCCGACCTTTGTGAAGCTAGGCCAAGTGCTCTCCATGCGCCCGGACCTGATTCCCGAGAATGTGATCGAGGAGCTTGTAAAACTTCAGGATCAGGTAGCGCCGATGCCATTCGAAGTGGTTCAGGAAGTTCTGAATCGGGAGCTTGGCTTCAAGGTTCAATCGAATTTCAAGGAAATCAACTCAGCCCCCCTCGGTTCGGCTAGCATTGGCCAGGTTCATGAGGCTATTTTGGTCACTGGCGAACGCGTAGTGATCAAAGTTCTTCGACCTGGAATCCGGAAGGTGATTGAAACCGACATCTCGCTGTTGACTCTTTTGGCTGAAATGTTTGAAAAATACTTCCCGGAACTTCGAGTATTGAACCCGAAGATCTTCGTAGAGGAGTTCTTCAAAACTTTACAGTTTGAACTCGATTTCAAGATCGAGGCCAACAATATTGAGAAAATCAAAAAGAACTCTGAAAAATTTCCGGACCTCGTTTTCCCAAAGGTTTATCACCATCTTTCCACTCATGAAATTCTTGTCTTGGAGCGATTCGAAGGCATTCGTCTGAATGACAAGGATGCTGTATTGAAAGCTCCGGTGGACCGCGAAAAGATTGCAACCCTCGGGGCGCGGGCTTTTTTATATTCTGTTCTCAAATATGGCCTTTTTCATGGGGATCTTCATGGAGGAAATCTTTTCATTCTTCCGGGTGATCGTCTCGGGGTGATTGATTTCGGGATCGTAGGACGACTCTCGCAAAAGTCTCGGGATCAGCTCGTGACCATGGTTTGGGCGCTCACACAGGAGGATTACGAGACTCTTTGTTATACCTATGCGGAGCTTGGATCTTCCGACGGTTCAATTGATTTTGACGGATTTCAGCGGGAAGTCAGAAATACGCTATCACCCTACCTTGGGCTGAATCTGAATGATGTGAATTCAGGGCGCGTATTGATTGAGGCCACTAAAATAGCCGCGAAATATGATATCCGCGTTCCTGGAGACTGGATGCTAGTGTTTCGGGCAATTCTAACCATGGAAGGAATGGGGCGCTTGCTCGATCCCAAGTTTGACATGATCGCCATGGGCGAGGAGCTCATTGTTGATCTTGTAAAAATCCAGATGTCCCCGGCGCGCCTTAAAGGTGAGGCGTTCAAAATCTCCAAGGACCTGATTTCCCTCCTTGAGATGTTGCCCCGGAATCTCCGTTGGGCGATCAGGAAGTTTGCGAAGAACGACTATGCAATAGAGTTCAAATCCCAGGAAATCGCAAGAGTCGCATTGGTCATTGACAGGGGGTCACGAAGGATTTCTCGGGCACTCTCGGGGTTCGGATTGCTCATTTCGGGCGCAATTCTGGTCATGGCGGACAAGGGCTATCATTGGGATGATTTCTCAGTGCCAGGCCTGGTACTCCTTGCTTTCGGATCCTACTTTACATTTCGTTCCGCCGGGAAATGATCTTTCAGACCGCGCCTAAGCCCGAAATCCAGAACTCCTGATTCCAAGAAATTGAAGAGTCCTTTGGTCGTGCGAGGCAAAGGCCTTCTGACTCCCAGGAACCCCGACTAAATCCAATATCGATCAATTGTTCGGGCGATCCGATGATTTGGGCCTCCGGATTCTCTTGTAGAAGATGGAAAAGAAGACTTTTGATTCCCGAGGAATTCCCACCGAATTCGTGAACGATTCCTTTCAAGTCAAGGCCGCGTTCGTATCCGATGAAGGAGAACGGGTTTTCAATATGCTTCCATTGTACGGTCGTTTGGCGGTGGAGCCAGGCCCCGTCCTCGGCTAAAAATTCTATGCCGGTTCTTCTCATCAGGAATTCATCCAGAATTTCCTTAACATATCCCGAGAAAACCTTATTTTTTGTTCCATTTTCGGTATCCGTGAAGCGATCGTAAATGCGATCTCCGCCAGTATTGTTGATAAAAAGATCTGCAATTCTTGCACGAGCTTGAAGTCCTGATAAATGAAATCCGAATCTGGAATAGAACTCATGCTCCGAGCCCCAAAGAAAGCTCCACGAGCAACCGGCTTGGTCAATTTTTTCTAACGCATTCCTGAGGAGAGCAGAGCCGTATCCCCGTCCACGAGCGGATTCCTTCGTTGCTACTGCGCCAATGAGAGCAACTGGAGTTTTGGCTGGTGCCGTTTTTATGTTTCGGAATTGAATACCCACATGCGAAACGAGCTCATTTCCCGAATAGCCACCCAGGCGAAGAACATTCCTCGAAGACCAAACAGGAAAGTCATCAAAATAGGAGTGCGGAGGCGAATATCCAAAAGCCTCGGAAACCAGAAGATTGACCTGGTTTGCTTCATCCCAGGGAACTTCCGCGACCCTTATCTGATCCAAGCCGAGACCTTTTCAGCAATTTTCGGGCCTGTTAGTCCGAATTTTTCGTAGATTTTTCCGGCTGGAGCCGAGGCTCCGAAATCATTTACTCCGAAGTTGATTCCGTGGCGACCTGTGATTTGTGCCCAACCGAGGGTAATCCCGGCCTCGATAGATGCGATGTATTTGCAATTTGAGGGAATCACCGACTCTTGGGCCTCAGGTTTTTGTTTCAGAAACAGCTCCATTGAAGGCATGGAAACGACACGGGTGCTTATCCCTTTGTCATCCAGGATCTTCTGGGCTTCCAGAGCCAGGCCCACCTCCGACCCGGAAGCCACAAGAATTGCCTTAAAATTTGGACGATCGGATACCACATAGGCACCTCTTCGAACGCCGGCCTTTACAGCTGAGAGGGGAAGGTCCAGAGTTTTCAGTTTCTGTCTTGAAAGCACAAGCGCTACAGGTCCATTCTTTCTTTCCATCGCAAAAGCCCATGATTCTCGGGCCTCCGTGGCATCGGCGGGGCGCAAGGTAACAAGATTGGGAATCCCACGAAGACTCATCAGGTGCTCCACCGGCTGGTGGGTGGGGCCGTCTTCTCCAAGACCGATGGAATCATGTGTAAACACAAAAGTGACCGGCAAATGATTCATGGCTGCAAGGCGTATCGATGGTTTCATGTAATCCGCAAAACAGAAAAAAGTCGCGGTGAAGGTTCGTAGTCCACCATGGTAGGCGATACCGTTGGCGATAGCTCCCATTGCGTGTTCCCTGACCCCATAGTGGATATTCCTACCGGAACCCTGATTCCCTTCAAAAGAGCCTCCACTTTGTATGAGGGTATTTGTGGAGCATGAAAGATCGGCATCGCCCCCGAAAAAGATCGGAACCTGCATGGCAATGGAATTTAACACCCTTCCGGCTGATTCACGGGTGGCACTCTCTTCGCCCGGCTTGAATGTTGTGAGATTTGTATCGAATTCCGCGGGAAGAGAGAGGGAGCTTGCCTGATCAAAAATCGCACGCCTTTCCGGATGCTGCCTGCTCCAGTGCTGGAAGTTCTCCTCCCAGATTCGCTCGGCGGCGGCGCCGCATCGCCCAGGTAGTTCGAAATGCGGCCCTGTCGCATGAGGAATCGAAAAAGCATCTGCTGCGCTCCAGCCCAATGCTTTTTTTGTGAGTGCGAGTTCATCAGGCCCAAGAGGTGACCCGTGAGCGGAGCTTTTTCCGGCCTTGTTTGGGGATCCATACCCGATCGTTGTCTTGAAAATGATCAGCGAAGGTTTGGATGTCTCATTTTTTGCCGCATCAATCGCATGATCAATCGCGTTCAAATCGGAATCCGCGTTGTTTACGGTGATCACCTGAAAGCCGTAACTCTCGTAGCGCTTTGCGACGTCCTCTGTAAATGCGAGGGAAGTTGGACCATCCAATGAAACATCGTTGGAGTCATACAAGTAGATGAGCTTGCCGAGCTTGAGATGTCCTGCCAGAGATGCCGCCTCGGTTGACACTCCCTCCATCAAATCACCATCACCCACCAAGCAATAGGTATAATGATCTACAATCTTGTAGTCCGGAGTGTTGAGGAGATTCGCCAGACGCCTCTCCGCAATCGCCATACCCACCGCATTAGCGGCACCCTGGCCCAGGGGGCCAGTCGTGGCTTCGATACCGGGGGTCAGACCGAATTCAGGGTGCCCCGGAGTCTTGCTTCCCAGTTGACGAAAACTCTTGATTTCCTCAAGGCTCAATTCGTAGCCATATAAATGCAAAAGGCTGTAAATCAGCATGCTTCCATGGCCTGCAGAGAGAACAAAACGGTCCCGGTCAAAAAAATTGCTATTTTTTGGATTGAATTTCAGATGTTTCTGAAACAGTACGTAGGCAAAGGGGGCGGCGCCCAAGGGAAGCCCGGGGTGGCCCGAATTCGCTTTTTGAATCGCATCGATGGAAAGAGTGCGAATGGTGTTGATGCAAAGCCAATCAATCTCATGAAATGCATTTTCCATATGTACGGACACCCTATCATCATTTAGAATGCTTTTACTATGGCGAACTGGATT
>JAGWXK010000085.1 GCA_018969905.1 Bdellovibrionales bacterium | reverse complement strand
GAAGCCAAAAAAATACAAAAGACGTGAATAGTACCCGGCGCCCCTACCATGGGAATGAATGATCTCGATTCGATGTCTGCGTGCCCAGATTAGGAGTCGAATCAGAACACCCAACCGAAAGGCCCTGTGGGGGAGTGCGAAAAAATCCTTCGATAGTTCACGGAATTTAGGGCCATACGGAGCTTCATCAGGCGCTGCAATAAAAACATCGACCTGTTCATTGATGGCCCGAACCAATTCAAGTAGGTACTTTTGGCCGCCTCCATGATCAGCACGGGCCGAGATCATCAAGATGCGGGGCTTTTCCATTTGAAATGCCTCCACAATCGAACCGCCCCTTGAAGATTTAAGCGCGTAAGAAGATGCTTCAATTGGGTTCGATACCGTCGGAATCGAAGCGCACGTGCCGCTTGTGAGGTCCATAGTCCGTTTTTTTTAAGCGCCCTCTCCACTTCCTGAAGAGCTTTTGATTCATATTTCCAGGAGGCTCCACCAGCATGCATGATGGCAAGTGGATTCCCTTTGATCTCTAATCCCTTTAGCTTTGGGGTCGTAGGGTTCAAATACATTCGACTGATGAGTTCGAAATCCATTGCGTATCGATAATCAAGATCAAAAACGCCGAGTTCTTCGTAAAATGATTTTTTCACAAAAAAAGCCGGATGATTGTAGGGCATTGCCTCTGTAACTGGGCACAGCAAAGGTCGCCGAACGTTGCTGCCATATTCCGGATCCTCGAACCAGATCGCGCCGTGCGCGAAATCAATATCAGGGCGAACCTGAAACGCTTCAAAAACCCGGGTTAAAGAAGTGGCTTCAAAAAACTCGTCATCGCTATTGAGAATTGCAATAATTTCGCCTCGCGCAATCCCAATTCCCTTATTAAATGCATCACTAATTCCCTTGTCAGGCTCGGAAATGATCTTCGGCGAGCGTTTGGATTGACGCTCAATCAACTTGAGGGTGTCGTCGGTACTCGCATTGTCCACAAAGATATGTTCGATATCGGTATGAGTTTGTCGGTTTACGCTTTCAATGTTTTTTGAAATGAAGGCTGCGGAGTTGGAGGTAATGGTGATGACCGATATTTTCATGTGAGTTCCGGAACCTCCCGAGAATAAAGGAAAATCCCCCAAATCGCAAAGGTCAATGTCAATAGTATATTCTTCGAGAATTGGCCACTGACCCCGTAATAAAGAAGCAGCGCACAAGCGGATCCGAACCGAATCGAGGAAGTTCTGGCTTTCTATTCTTATATTAAGGTCTTACTAATTGGGTGTACCAACTTGGACTCCCGAAAAGAATTTCATATTTGGGTGAGTATTGGTGAAAAAAACTTGTGTCAACGACATTAATTTTACCTTTAGTGGAAAGATTTGAGATCAGTTCCGTGTTCCGAAAAGACATGAATCAAGGCATAACAGGAGCCTGTGTTAGTGAATCTGAGGTCTGGAAATTTTTTGGAATGGAGCCTTTATTTAAGTTTTTTCCTCGCATTTTTTGACCGGGGACCCGCATTTTCTCTTTGGGGCATGAACTTTCGTTTCGGCCAGGTTTTCCTGCTGGTTTCCGTGATTCTGATTCTTCGTCGCGGCCCAATAATTGATTTTTTCAAAGAGAATCGAGCAATATCCGGCGCACTCGGCTTTCTTATTGTCCAGTGTGCGGTATTGCCGGTGCGAACGCATCCAGGCCAGACCATCCTAAAGCTGCTTTGGATTTCCTTTAATTTGGGCTTAGTTTCCTATGTATTTTGGTGTGGGCGGACCCGGAATTGGAGAAAGTTTCTCCTAGAGGCTGTAACCGCTGCGATTTCCTTCAATGCACTGGTCATGATTGTGGATTGGACTGCAATCTATGGGTTTTCAAGCGAGGTGCTCATCGGTTCCGTCCAAACGAGTTATGCCAACTTTGTCCGGCCCCATGCTTTTTATTATGAGCCTTCCTATGTTGCTGCAGTTCTGAGTCTGGGGGCATTCCTTCCATTGCTAGTTGTGAGGTCGGAATGGATCGGTGTACTTCTCGCAGCTATCAATATACTTGGCCTTTATATCAGTTCATCACGGACGGGTTACCTACAATTCCTGGCGCTAATCGTGGCGGCTATAGTTTTCTGCAGATTCGAAAAAGAGTGGATGTGCCGTATTTGGAAGGCAACTGCTGCGGGGATGCTATTGGCTCTTTCCACGTGTCTATTTCAGGGGGGGCGGGATTATTTTGATTTCCAGGTGAATAATCTCGGATGGGGCGCTACCTTGACGCGACTTACGAGGGATTATCAAACCGGAACGGTAACTTCCGAGTCAAACCGGGTCCGAGTTGCTAAACTGGGCCTTCAGAAATGGACTAATGCGCCGCTCCTCGGAAATGGATTCATTGTTTGGCCCGAGCAGACGAAGATCGTTGAGCCCTTTACGATGAACACTTATGTGGAGCTGCTGTCTGAGTTTGGACTTTTCGGAATTATTGTGTTTTTTATGTTTATTCGTATGTTTTATCAACGCGCAGAAAGCGCTTTCGGGCGTGCGATGATTGTGGCCCACTGTCTAGTAAATCTGAATTTTACTCAGAATGTCCCCCGCCTTGATTACTGGATGCTCATAGCTGTCGCTTCTATGGCCTTGGACGATTCTCGGAATTCCTTCGCGAAAGCAGAGCTTTGATCAGTATTTACATTTAAAACCCGTTTCGTGGTTGCTTTCCCCCGAAAAAAGGCGTTGTGTACTCGTTGTCTCAATACGGGCTCACCAGGAACTCCTTCATTAAACGGAGCTGCCTGGTGTCATGAATAACTTCAGGAAGCATTCTCTCCGATGATCAAAACGGTATCCCCAAGCATGATTGGAAGAGTGATTTTGGAATTGGGGAAGAGGTGCCCAAGCTTTTCGACTCCTAGGATTGATCCAACTTTTGCCAAGAAGTACCGAAGCGATACCCGGTAGGGGAAATGCCGATGAGCCTTCATGAAGTAACCGCTCCGATGAAGCATTGTATGATAACCCCGATCCGAGAAGTAAAACAAATGCATGTCCATGAACCAAGGCCAAAGAGGTCCCAAAAGAATCGCAAATGTGGACTCGATGTTAATCGTTGAGAAAAGGATTTTTCCACCTGGTTTCAATAGTTTTCTCAGACTCTCAAGAGTCTTCACCGGATCAGCTACATGCTCAATGACGTCGAACATGGCAATTACATCAAACTTGCCGTAGAATTCAGTTTTTCCCTGCAGCCATTCTACCGGGCCGTTGATGATTTCCAATTCCGGGTGTCTTGTTTTCAAAAATGAACACGCATGTTTTGAAAGCTCGAGCCCAGTATAGCGGGAGACCACTGTTCGAGCACTTTCGGCAAAAGCGCCATAGTAACTCCCAACTTCAAGAACATTCTTTCCCTCAAAAAGGTGGTGAAAAGTATCAGTAAAGCGTTTGTACGTATCGTAGCGATAGGGAAGATTTTCAATGTAGGTCGTATCGACCACTTCCTCATATGCATTCTGAGCCTCTTTTGCAACGCTGTCCGTGTTGTTCTTGTTCGCTAGTGTCGAGAGAAAACCATTTTTGCATTCAGGGCAAAAGTGAATATCTGGATACTGGGCATGATCAAATGAACTGCACGCGAAGCTCCCTTTTTGGCCGATGGTTTTTTTCCTTGCACGGTAAAGAAGAGTACAGTCGCTATAACCGCAAAGCGGGCAATGAACGTCTGTTTTTCTTTGCCGTTCTAGGCGCAGAGCAAGCTGTGAAGCCGCGTAAAGCAGAACCGAAAAGATACAAGCGTCTTGAAAGAAAACCAGAAATGAATGACTTAGCAAACCTGAAAGAATCCCCAGAGGGAGTGTAAAATAAAAGGCGCTTTTCGGTTTGAGGCGTATCAGAAACGACTTTAAAATGAGCATGGAACTCTTGTACACTGTGCCCCTAATGAACAACAGGCAAAAACTTTGCATGATCGCGGTGTTTGGGCTCCCGTTTTTGGGGCTTTTGCTGAACTGGATCAAATGGGGTTCAGGTTGTCTTCATGCGCTAGATTTCGGGATTTATCAGCAGGCGATTTTGGATCTGGCGTTTACATCGTCTTGGAACCCAATGAATACAGTTCGAGGGATTCCCATTTTTGCGGATCACTTTGACCCGATTCTGATTTTTGCAGCCTGGGTTCAAAAGCTCTTGGGCCCAGCACCTTGGGGCCCACTTCTGATTGAATTCGGATTCTATTATTTGGGTGGAATTACGGCCTTCATTCTTACTCAGGGAAGCCCTTTTGGGTTTCGATTGATGACCACTGCGCTTTGGTTCTTTTGTACCGGAATGGCAGTTGCGTTTCGTTATCCGGTGCACCCAACGACTTGGGCCGCACTGCCGTTGTTGCTACTTGCGAGAGCAATCAAAATGGATCGGTTTTTTATGATTCTGATCTGGTTGAATGTGCTTTGCTTGTTCAAGGAATATTACCCAATTTGTTTTATTTCTTACGGGATTTATCTCTTGTTTCGTTTTCGGCAAAAGAAGGCGTTTCTTGTAATAATTAATGGAGGGCTTTGGATTTGGGTAGATTTTATTCTTCGGCCGAGGTTGCTTCCAGAGTTTCACGGGCATGGAAATGAACTTCTGCATGAACTTTTGGCTCATCCCGGAGCCAAGTTAATCAGTTCGTTTTTTAGTTTTGAATGGAAGGCTAGTGCTCTTGCCCTTGCGCCATTCTTCTTGGTTTTTCCAAGTCTTTGGAGATCGGAGAAGAATAAGGAGTGGTGGTGGGCACTCGCAGCTTTTATGGTTCCGGTGTTTGGAATTCAGTTTCTTTTTGGAAATGTTCGATTTCAATACGGCGCACCCATTTCGGCTTTCTTTTTGTCGATTCTGACTCTGAGTGATTCGACTTGGTATGAGTCATTAGATCGAATCACTGTTTGGCCCAAACGGTTCCTCGCGATTATTTTATTGTGGCTTGCGGGAGATTACGTGAATTGCCTGATTGAATCCCTCACCCCAAAAAAAGATCGATGTCGCTTCGATGCTGGCAAGTGGACGGAATTCGAGAGAATGGCAAACATCGTTAAATCAGACCCCATGGATTCAAGAATTCTGGCATCTGGAGGCGTGGTTCCTGTGGTGATGGCCACTGGTCGAAAAATATATCAGTTTGGAATTTGGTCCAAAGTTCAAGAAAAATACGAGCTTATTGCGATTGGCAGAAACGGTGCTTCGGACTTGTACCCTTACGGAGCCGAATTCTTTGAGAAAGTGATTTCAAGTTGCAGGCCTTTGGCGGAAGAAGTCATCATTGATTCCAAATATGTGTTTTTTGCCCGCGGCAAGTTTACTGAAGAATGTCTGCATCAGCGTCATTCATTTTAAGCTTACCCCTACCCCCTTCTAAGAAGCGGGCTGGAAGTTCATCGATAGACGATCCGATCAGGGTGTGCTTAGTTAGATTTGAAGTGATTTCACACTGGAAATCATGTAATTTTTGAGCACCATGAAAGGCATCATCCTGGCCGGAGGTTCCGGCACCCGTCTTTACCCCGTTACGAAACCCGTGTGCAAGCAGCTCATTCCGGTTTATGACAAGCCGCTCATTTACTACCCGCTTAGCACCCTGATGCTTGCGGGGATTCGGGAAGTTTTGATTATTTCCACTCCGCGCGACTTACCCAGGTTCGAGGAGCTCCTCGGATCGGGAGAGGAGTGGGGGATGCATTTCGAATACACCGTGCAGCCGAAGCCCGAGGGCTTGGCGCAGGCCTTTCTGCTCGGTGAGAGCTTTTTGAATGGCTCGCCTTCCGCGCTCGTGCTCGGTGACAATCTCTTTTACGCAAACGGATTCAGCTCCCTTCTTCAGAACACAGCCTCACGCTTTCAAGCCAAAGGTGCTGGCGCAACCGTGTTTGCCTATGCCTTGAACAATCCCAGCGCCTACGGAGTTGTGGAATTCGACCCAAGCGGCAAGGCCATCGGCCTTGAGGAAAAACCAAAAGCACCGAAATCAAAGTTCGCGGTTCCCGGGCTCTATTTTTATGACGAGACCGTCTGTGCTCGGGCAAAGGCGCTTAAACCTTCTGCAAGGGGTGAGCTTGAGATCACGGATCTGAACCGCGAGTATCTTCGCGAAGGAAAACTCCAAGTACAAAAAATGAGCCGCGGAACGGCGTGGCTTGATACCGGTTCGTTTGAAACCCTTTTGCAGGCATCCAATTTTGTTCAAACCATCGAGCAGCGGCAGGGGCTAAAAATAGCCTGCCCGGAAGAGATCGCTTATCGTATGGGGTTCATCGATGCAGCAAGGCTTGAGCAGCTTGCAGGTCCGCTCAAGAACAGCGGGTATGGTGAGTACCTTCTGGGGCTTTTGAAGCAGGTTTAGGTTTACTCATGATTATTTACAGCTTTGATCGGTCTCAGGATTCGCAAGGGATTTTCATGCTGAATTCCCCAAAGTTTGTGGAACTACCCCGGTATTTCATGTAAAAAATCCAATAGCCCATGAAAACCATCCTCGTCACCGGTGCTGCCGGCTTTATTGGAAGTAACTTCGTTGAGATTGCGCTGAGCGCGGGTCACAGGGTCATTGGCTATGATGCTCTCACTTATGCCGGCCACCGCGAGAATCTCGAGGAGTTTGGCACGAACCCGAACTTCAAATTCATTCACGCAAATATTCTGGATACGGATCGGGTTCTAGGGGTCCTAAAAGAGAATCAGGTAGATCTCATTGCCCACTTTGCAGCCGAGAGCCATGTGGACAAGTCCATCTCAGGCCCCGGGGCTTTCATTGAGACCAATGTGAATGGCACTTTTTCGATGCTCACTGCAGCTCGAAGCCACTACGAGTCCCTGAGTTCAGATGCAAAAAAAGAATTTCGCTTTCTCCATGTCTCGACGGATGAGGTTTTTGGCACTCTCGGCCCAACCGGCAAGTTTTCAGAAACGACTCCCTACGCTCCAAATTCTCCATACTCTGCTTCAAAGGCAGCCTCTGACCTTTTGGTTCGTGCCTGGTTTCACACCTACGGTTTGCCCACCATCATTACAAATTGCTCGAACAACTACGGTCCCAAGCAGTTTCCCGAAAAGCTGATTCCTCATATGATTTTTTGCGCCCTCCAGGGAAAAGTGCTTCCGGTTTACGGGAAGGGCGAAAACATCCGCGATTGGATTCATGTAAAGGATCACGCGCGGGGAGTTCTTCTTGCGCTAACCAAGGGAATGCCTGGCGAGACCTATTGTTTTGGCGGAAATAGCGAACGCACCAACCTTCAGGTTGTACATTCACTTTGTGCGGAACTCAACTCCGTCCGTCCCCGAAAAGACGGCGGATATGAGTCATTGATCAAGTTCGTTACGGATCGACCGGGGCATGATTTCCGGTATGCCATTGATGATTCGAAGGCCCAAAGGGAGCTTGGATTTACCCGAGAATATTCGCGATTTGAGGACGGCCTCCGCGAAACCATCCGTTGGTATTTGCAGAATTTGGAGTGGAGCAAGCGTGTAATCTCAAAATCTGGCGCCAAAACCACCTATGATTGGTCGGTTCTCAGCGGTTGAATCTGTTTAAATTCTTAATGAGATGGAGATTTATTTTGAAAGAGCTAGATTCGCAGTGGAGTTCTTGTGCGCACTAGGTGCTTTGTGTTGGATAGGGGACAATCGAGCAAAACTCTGGAGGGGTTGAAGTTTACCAGCGAATCATTGCAGAAAGACTCGCGCCACAGTTCGAATTCTTGTTCTTCGCACCGGATCTCCATTCAAATGAAAAGGGGAGCTATCTTCTTTACTCCTTGGAGTCAGACCTGAGAGAAAATTATCGTCGTCCTCCGGATGGACCGCTTCGAGTATTGATCCCAAATGGGTTGTCTCGTCTTAAAGGGTTCAAATTTCGTCCAAATCGTGGAAGAGCGGCAAGGTTTTAAAATTTCTCGCCCCGAGGAAATCGCCTATCGTATGGGGTTCATCGATGCAGCAAGGCTTGAGCAGCTTGCAGGCCCGCTCAAGAACAGCGGGTATGGCGAATATCTTCTGGGGCTTTTGAAGCAGGGGTAGCTGCACGGTGAAACGAATCGCTTCTGAGTCAGACTGATTACATGTTTGCTTGTCATTGATGTGAAACCCTATCTTCCGAGGCTGGATTTTGGGTGCTTCAGGTGCTATCGGGTTTGGACGGGGTGCCTATCGGATAATTATGAATTCCTTCATTCAATCTTCTCGAGTGGAACCAGAGGCCCTTATGCTACAATGGTGCTATGGACCTCGTGCAAGCCCTGACCTGGTCAGATGCGCAATTGACAGACCTTAAGATTCCTCATGCCTTGATTGGTGGCATGGCACTCTCCGAGTACGGGTACGGCCGAGGCACGCAGGATGTGGATTGGCTGATTCCTGGAGAGTTCTCCAACATTGTCATCTCGAGCTTCTCAAACCATGGATTCTCAATCTTCCATCAATCCGAAGATGTTCTGCAGCTGACTGGGGCTGCGGAGATCGATTTTTTGCTGGCAAGACGGCCGATCAGTCGGACCATGATTGAGTCAGCGCACTACTCATCCCATTTGAAGATGAAAGTGGTACTGCCTGAGGACCTGATCGGACTCAAAATCCAAGCCTACTCCAACCTTCCAAGTCGAAGGTCTAAGGATCTTTCGGACATCCAAGAGCTGGTAGAACGGTGCCCCGACCTTGATTGGGTAAAGATAAAGTTTTATGCCGACCATTTTGGAGAATGGGCCACCCTTGAAAATTTGAAGAGGCTTTCATGAAAAGGATGCTCCAGGGCGAGGCATATCTTAGGTTCTTGCGTGAATACATTGCTCTCTTCCAGCCTAAAAAGAAACGGGTCAAGATCGAAGGAACGTTTCTACTTTGACCAAACTGGCCTCGAAGATTGCTGATTGAGAAGTCTGTTTTTGGCCCAATTCTTGAAGCTCCCGGTCCCATGTTACCTCACTGCCCTAACCCTGAATGTTCTTCCCATTCTTTTTCGCGTCCGACTTTCGAACACATCGTTCGAAATGGGACGTTCTTCCGACGCTCCGACAGCAGAAGGATTGCACGGTTCTTTTGCCGAATCTGCAGGCGTCACTTTTCACGGGCCACCTTCCATCCTGCCTATTTCCAAAAGTGCCGAAGGCTCACCCACACGCTTGGCCTACTCGTATCCTCGGGTGTTACAAAGCGCCGCGCGGCGCTGCTTACCGGGCACTCCAGAAGCACCATTGCAAGAAGGTTCCGGTTTCTTGGAGAAGAGAGCATGAAGAAAATTCGTGCCTCGGCCAGGCACTATGAACAAAATCCCCTCAAGGAAGTCGAGTTTGATGATCTTGAAACCTTCGAGCACACCAAATGCAAACCCCTGAGCGTGGTTCTCGCAGTTGAACCGGGTCGTCGAAAAATCATCAATTTTGCGGTCTCAAAGATGCCAGCAAAGGGACCTCTTTCAAAGATCTCAAGGAAAAAATACGGACCCAGAAGAGACGAGCGCAAGCAGGGATGGAATGAAGTGCTCTCAGGCCTCGCCCCCTTGTTGAGTCCGACCGGGGTGCTTCGTTCGGATGACAATCCCCACTATCCAAAACTTGTGAAAAAGCATCTTCCTGGCATCACTCACCAAAGAGTGAAAGGGGGCCGGGGGGCATCCACGGGGCAGGGGGAGTTAAAGAAGCTAAGGTATGATCCGATGTTCTCTCTTAACCACACCTGCGCGATGCTTCGAGCAAATCTCAGCAGGCTCTTCCGAAAAACCTGGAACACCACAAAGAAAATCCAAGGACTTGTGGATCATCTTGCGATTTACGCCGTGTACCACAACCGAAATCTCACCCCCTAGATTCCTTCATCAGCAATCTTCGAGGCCAGTTTATATTTTGTGCTTTTTGTTCCCTGATTGTATAAAGTTTGATACAATCGAAGCATGAAGGGAAAAGATCCCTGGAAACTCGCGGATGCCCTTTCCTCCGACGCCCGGTTTCGGGTGCTACAGGTGCTATCGAATTTGGACGAGGGACTTGGTCTGAGGGCGCTTGAGCGGGCCACGGCACTCAGTATTCGTTCAGTACAGGTCGCTACAGCCGGCTTGGTGAGAGACGGGGTCTTGGTGCGAGAGGGTACGGGAATTTATGTTCTGAATGACGAAACAGAACTCGGGAAACGCATTCTTCGGCTCTTTCATTTTTTGAGAGATGAGCGCATTCGCGAACGATCTTTAAATTTGGGGGTTCGGGCCCGAAGGGTAGTGGAGCTTTGTGAAGAGGTGGCACAATTCGTGAACCGGAACGGGACATGATGAATCTTTTGGCGAGAATGACGGATGCGATCGGGCTGCTCAAGCAGGAGGGGATCCAATTCGCATTGGCCGGGGGCTTGATTGCCTCTTTGTATCGGAAGGTTCCTCGTGCAACGGCTGATATTGACTTTGCAGTGATGCTCGAGGACGAGTCGAGAGCAACCAAAATTTTAGAAGCAATGGGTCTGGAAGTGCATGCGTTTAGAAAAGCAAATCTTCCGGGTGGTCCGGCTTTCGCCATAAAACGAGGAAACACTCCCGTTTATATGTTGTGCGGTCGCCCGCCCCAACCGGGTTTTGGTGTCGATTTGATTCTTTCCAGGGTTCCATGGGTGGGGCGGGCGCTCGAGCGCGCTCAGTCAAACCTGGTTGATTTCGGAGCGGGAAAAGTCCCGTGCCTGACGGTCGAAGATTTACTGATTTCCAAATTCTACTCAGCGAGCAATCAACCCGGCAGATTCATGGACCTCGATGATTTGAAATCGATCTTAGAATCCCAAGAGGATTTGGATTGGTTTTATTTGAGGGATCAAATGAGTGTCATAGGGATCGCCGTTCCGGAGTCCATCAGGCCGTGGTTCAAGGATAAGTAAACATAATCGGTGGTCTCAATCGATCGCAGGTGCACACCGATTTACGCCGACTCACGGGTTTGCGAGTGAAGCGTAACCCGGAATCTAAAGACTTGAGTCCGGCACTGATTTTGCTATAAATTCACCGCATGAAAGCCGGAAGAAATGATCCATGCCCCTGTGGAAGCGGAAACAAGTTCAAGCGATGTTGTCAGTCCAAAACCGTCTTCGAATTTGATGATGAACTGCCCTTGCGCAGGCTCAGGCGAACCCGAGATGAGGTCGCGGAAAAGGTTCTTGCCTTTACGAAATCGCATCTGGATGAAAATGATTTCGCATTGGCATGGGAGGAGTGGTGCCTTCAGGTGGAAGAGGCGATCGGGGCGAACGACCCGGAGGTGGCGACCTTCGCTTCCTGGTTTGTTTTTGGCTTTGTTGCCCCGAAATACAAGCGCAAGCCCTCGATGCGGATCCCGAGCGCTCATCTGTTTTATAACCGCCATAAATCCGAACTCGATGAGCGGCAGCGCGCTTACCTTGAATCCGTTTTGACTGCGCCACTCAGCTTTTATGAGGTCATCGAGGCGGATCCGGGCCGGGCCCTCCGGCTTCGCTGCCTCTTTACTGGCCAGGAGACCGATGTCCTGGAGCGGCAAGGTTCAAAGGAATCAATGAAAGGTTGCGCTTTGTTCGGACGCATCGGACGCGGCGAGGGAATCGCCATCTTTGATTCCGTCACCGATCTTCTCATCCCTTCATCCGAGAAAGTCTCGATTCTGGATCTACGTCTTTCTTTAAAGCGCCTCTTGAAGTTGAAGCCCGATGCCCTGCTTGAGCCCATTCACCTGTTTCGGTTTGATTATGAAGTTCGATCGCTGTACCGGGCCATTCGGGACAAATACCTGAATCCGCGCCCCCCGCAGATGACCAATACCGACGGCCATGAGATTTCATTTAATCAGGTGATCTTCACGATTGAGGATCCTAACGGGGTTTTCGACCGCATTCACTCCCTTTGCATTCATTCCTCTGCCAAGGATCTCCTGTCCGAGGCAAAACGGGCCCAGGACGGAGTGATCGAGCATCTCGAGTTCTCTTGGACAAAAAGGGGGAATCGCGCGAATAGGGGCATGAAGAATACGGTGTTAGGGAAAATCACCATCAAGAAAAACCAGCTTGTGATCGAGGTGAACTCAAACGAGCGTGCAGCGATGATCCGTAGCCTCATTGAAGAGCGCTGCGGAACGCTCGCCCGCTATCAGACGACCTTGTACGAATCCATGGATTCCGTCCGGGAGAGGAGCGAGGATAGGTCGGGTCAGCGTGATCACGAGGAGCTGATGAAGATCCCCGAAGTCAGGGAGCAAATGCGGGCGATGCTTCGAAAGCACATGGAAACCTGGCCCAGATCAAAGCTCCCTGCCCTTGGCAACAAAACCCCGCGGCAAGCCGTGAAGACTCAGGAGGGGCGGGAGATGGTATTGGCGCTTCTTCATGATTTTGAAAAGCGAGCGGGCCATCTCGAGGATCGTGAGTTCGAGCTTGACCTGATCCGGGGCGTACGGCGCACCCTTGGGCTCACTGAGTAGCGATGATCCGTGGTTAAAGCGAGCAATCGATAAAAATTCACGGGTTCCTTTGGTGCCCGGAGCTTTATCAGAACAAATCCACACC
>JAGWXK010000084.1 GCA_018969905.1 Bdellovibrionales bacterium | reverse complement strand
GCTCCGTCCTGTGTCAGAAGAATCTTCGCCTTGGAATCGACCAGGCGATCGCGGAGTGCCTCTGCAGAAAAGCCTCCAAACACGACATTGTGTGTGGCCCCGATCCTCGCACAGGCAAGCATTGCTTGAAGGGTTTCGGGGACCATCCCCATATAAATGCCGACCACATCACCTTTTTTGACTCCAAGCGACTTCAGTCCGTTCGCCAGGCGATTCACCTCATTTGAAAGCTGCTGATAGGTGAGAGTCCGTGTGTCTCCGGGTTCGCCTTCCCAAATGATGGCGGCCTTGTTTTTTCTGGCAGTCGAAAGATGGATGTCCAAGGCGTTTTCGCAAGCGTTCAGTTTCCCGCCCGAGAACCATTTCGCAAAAGGGAACTTCCATTCCAAGGTCTTTTTGAAGGGTTTTTGCCAATGCATCTCCCTGGCTTGCTTTGCCCAAAAGGCGGTCGGATTCCTTTCCGCATTTTTCCTCAACCTCTGATACGCATGGAGACTTGGTATCCTTGAATTCTTGCTAAAGATTGCCGGTGGTTTGAAGCTTCTGGACTCTTTCAAAACTGAGGAGATTTCAGACATGATGGAAGTGATTTAATCCACCCCGGACAGGCTTCGCAAGGCGGAAAGCGGCGGGTGTTGCAGATTCCGGAATTGTGATACCTTTTCCCCATGAAAAAGATCCGTCTGCTCACTCCTGGCCCGACCGCAATTCCCGAATCAGTCCTCGCCAAATTTGCCGAACCGATCATTCATCACCGGACCTCACTTTTCGAGGCCGAGTTCAAAATTCTACAGGATCATCTGAAATGGTTGTTTCAGACCAGAGGGCTTGTTCTTACCCTCACTTGCACCGGGACCGGAGCAATGGAGGCGACCGTGGCAGGCATGTTTTCGCCCGGCGATTCGGTAATCGTTGTGAATGGCGGGAAGTTCGGTGAGCGTTGGGCCAAAATCTCAAAAACCTATGGCATGAATGTCGATGAGATCTTACTCGAACGAGGAAAGTCGCTGCATTTGCAAGACCTGGAAAGCAGGATCCTTGCCAATCCAGGGGCAAAAGCTGTTTTGTTCCAGGCATCCGAAACCTCGACTGGAGCACTGATGCCGGTCAAGGGCATAGTCGACATTTGCAAGCGTCATAACCTGCTCAGTGTTTGCGATGGAATCACCGCGGTGGGAATTCTGAATCTTCCAATGGATGAATGGGGCATTGATGTTTTGATCACAGGCTCCCAAAAGGCCTTGATGCTTCCCCCGGGGCTTTCCTTTCTTGCACTGAGCGATCGGGCTTGGAAGGCGGTTGAATCCTCGCGTTCTCCCAAGTACTACTTCGACCTTTTGCGCGAGCGGAAGATGCAGGAAAAGCAGCAGACTGCCTGGACGCCCGGAATCTCACTCATTCACGGAGGTGTCGAGTCGCTCGGCCTTCTTCGAAAAGAAGGACTCCAGGCGCTTTTTGATCGCCATGAGAAGCTCGCGCGCTGCACCCGGGCGGCGGTGATTGCAATGGGTCTCGAGTTTTTCTCAAGCGCGCCGTCTCCGGTTTTGACCGCAGTGAAGGTTCCGTCCGCTTTCACGGTTGATCAGGGCAAGCAGATCCAAAAGATCATGCAGGAAAAGTATGGTGTGATCATCACCGGAGGCCAGGATGAGTTGCAGGGAAAAATCTTGAGACTTTCGCATTTTGGCTATTGCGACGTGTTTGACGTGTTGACGGGAGTGGCTGCACTTGAGCTTGCTCTCGCGGATCTCGGTTACACCGTGGCGTTCGGAGCGGGTACGAGCGCAGTGCTCACGGCTTACCGGGATTCCTGAGCAAGCTGCACTCGTTCCATTCGAAGTCTTTTACGCATCCCAATGATCTTCGAACTGGAGCGGAAAGCATGTCTTTTTTCCGGTTTTCTCCTTCAGTATGGGTGTCCAGCAGGTAGCGTCGAAGCACCTGGGTCTCCTTGGGTAGTTCCTTTGAGAGCGATGGTCCGTCACATTGCCAGGAGTTTCCCGCGAGGAAAGTCATCCGCCTGTCCCAAGTGGAATGGATTTCTTGGAGGAACTCCGCGATCACCAGGCTGCCGATGGAATCTGCGAATCGTTCGGAGGATGGGGAGCTGAAGCCTTCGTCGACAAGTTCCTTTCGTTCTGAAAACTCACCTTCGTTCCGGATGAGTTCTTTTTCGATTGCCTCGAAGAGTTCTCCGGTGAAATCAAGGGAGCTCTTGAGCCGCTCCGAGGGGTCCAACACGGGGGAACACTGGTAATCCATTGTAAAAACCGTCAGGATTGAGAGTTCGCTGCTGAGATCCTCGTTTTTCCAGTGTGTTTGAAGGTAGTGACATGCATTCAAATGGGAGGGATTGCGAACTCTCTTTCCATTTGCAAGTGGAAGATCAGGACGAATGATTCGAATGAAGGCTTCCTCCTCCGCCAGTTCCCTGATTTTTTCGCGGGTCGAGGATGCGGCGAACCTCAGGATGGATTCTTCATTCAGAGGTCTGGTCGTTGATTCTTTCTTCAGGCAACGATTGAATTCCTGCAGGGGTGGTTTATATCCGGAGATGCTGCCGAGAAAATCCCCGGATCGTGATTTGAAGTCGATCCATTCCTGGCAGGGGAGGGAACGTTTCTTCGGATCACAAATCGCATGATTGAACTCTTCGAGCTTTTTCGAAAGAGGACTGTTCTGGTAAAAGAGATGGAGGCTTCGGCCGTGGTCAAGCGCATGTGCCATCTCGTGTGCAAGTGTGATCAGAATGTCCTCGCTGTTGAAGTCTCCCGCGCAAACCGTCAGCACATTCATGTTGGGATAATAAAACGCATTCATTGTGGTGGAGGAGCAGTCCTGGTCCACGATTTCGGGAAAACTGCCGGGAAGAACGAGATTCAAGGAACGGATGCGCTCCATCCAATCGGTTTTCATATCTTGCGGGATGGGAAGTGTGGGGATGAGTTGGATGTATGTTTTTCTCAATCTCTCAAATGTATGGGTCACCTTTCTCCAGTTCGGATGGTCCCTCCAAATGGCTTTTGAGATCTCCGATAGAAGGATTTTTCTTTCCATGACACTATGGTGCGCCATCTCGGGCGGAAGAAGTGATGCGGGGATTGTTGGAAAATCTGGGAATCGGTTGGAAAGGCGAATGATGAGGGTATCGCTGATGGCGAGATTCCAGATGTGCTCCACAAGCCGTTCAGTCTCATTGGCCTCGATCCGGTCCATCAGGGACATTTTCTCGAACGGCTCCCGATGAATCAGGTCATCGAGCCTCTCGAAGTACTGGTGCGCCTTCAGGATGGAGAGAAAATCCCTCGGCAGTCGTTCACGGTTCCGGATTTTGCTCCGCGAAAGTTCGTAGAATACATGATGAAGCCCGTTCCGGGTCTTTCCCTGCAGGATGTAAATGGGGTTTCCCTTTTGTTGCTTGATGATGAGATTGCCTTCTGACCCTGGACTGTACAGGGAGTCACAGTAATGGGACATGAGGGAGAGGCATCCGGACTCTGAGGGGCGTCTGGAATCGATTTCCGGAGGAGAAAGGGTCGTGATCGGGTGATTTACCTCGGACTCAACCCGTAAATGACTGCAGGAAACCAGAACCGAAACTCCCAAGGGCATAAAAATGATTTGAAAAACACGCCCGTACATCCTTTCTCAATGATCTCATTTCAAGAAAATGGGGGGTAGTGTGTCAGTGAAGACCCTTCTTTAAAAAAATCTTGATCCCTTGGGTCGCATCTGTTAGACCTGAGCTTCCTTTCAAGCAGTTACAATGAGTCCATAGCTCAGTTGGTAGAGCATTTCACTTTTAATGAAAGGGTCGAAGGTTCGAATCCTTCTGGACTCACCACTTTTTAGCCGAATTCAATGGTTACAGAAATCATTCCATTTTTGGGCACAGTCTTTTCCCTTGCGATCCTTGAGACCCTGCTTTCTCTCGATAATGCGGTGGTGCTTGCATTGATGGCATCAGAGCTTCCCGAACCGGAACAAAAAAAGGCTCTCCGCTACGGCCTTTGGGGGGCGGTGATCCTGAGAGTTCTTGCGGTTTACTTTGCAACCCAATTGGTCAGCATTGCATGGGTAAAGGCTCTCGGGGGGGCCTATCTGCTCTGGCTTGCAATCGCATTTTTTGTAAAAAAGGGTTCCGCAAAAAAGAAACAACGTCGAACCTCGAAAAACTTTTGGGCTGTGGTGTTCTGGATTGAGTTAACGGATTTGGTTTTTGCCATCGATTCCATTCTGGCGGCGGTTGCAATCACCTCGAATTATTGGGCAATCGTGGCCGGCGGCCTGATGGGTGTCGTAGCCATCCGCTTTGCCGCAGGGAGATTCATTGTTTTGCTTGAGCGTTACCCTAGGCTTGAGACCTTAGCCTACCTTTTGGTGGCAGGGGTCGGACTCAAAGTGCTGGTTCAAGTCTCTTATTCTCTCTGATAGCTCTGAATTTCAACCTGACTCTCGGGGATGCCCAGTTCTTTTGCTACCGCACTCCTTGAGATTGAGGCGGTCGCTACAAGACCCACCATCATGTGATCCGGCTCAATGAATCGGGAGAGAGCTGAGTTCACCTGTTCACGGCTGATCCGGGAGATTCGTTCGGCATACCCCGTGAAATATCCTTCCGGTAGACCGAAGATCACCTCGGTAAGACGGTTTTCAAGTCGCTTTTGCGGAGTGTTGAAGGTAAATCCAGCGCTATTTACGATGCTCTTCTTTGCCGACTCAAACTCTGCTTCCGTAATGCCATTTTGTTTGAGGTCCCCGACCATCTTCAAGGCCTCTTTGATCGCCGCCGGGGTATCGGCGTTTTTCGGAAAGAATCCGATTTTCCAGGAGTGAGGTGAGCTCCCAAGTTTGAAACTACTGCCGGCACCATAGGTCCATCCGCGTTTTACCCGGAGTTCGATCATGAGGCGGGCCTGAAAGCCACCGCCCCCGAACGCATGATTCGCGATTTGGAGGGCATCCAGATCGGGCGTCTTGAAGGAGACGCCTTTTTGTCCGAGCAATACTTGGGTTTGGGTGCGTTCGGGTTTGTCGAATATCACCACCCGGAGTTTTGAGGGTGGCGATTTGAACTCAGGGATTGAAGAGAGGGTTCTGGAGCCGGGTCGGTCTTTCGAAATTGTTCCGAGGAAGTCTTCGAAACCCGAGCGGTCCGCATCTCCTGAGGCAAGAAGGATCATGTTCGATCCTGTGATCAGCTTCTGGTATTGCTTTTGAAGGTCAGTCACCCCTAGGCTCTGGATGTCCTTGATTTTTCCGTGATTCGGCTTGGAATACGGATGTCCCCGAAAGAAGGTTTCATCAAACCGCAGTCGGACCAATGAACGGTCCTGATTCAATTCATCCAAAAGTTGGGAAACCTGCTCCCTTTTGAGTCGCTCGAGTTCTTTCCCACGAAAGGAAGGAGAGGTGATGATCTCCGCGAGAAGCGAAAGATAAGCCTGAAGGTTCTCGGAAAGAACCATGCCTCGGAATGCGATAAACTCAGCGCGGGTCTCAAATTCGATGGCTCCACCCATCTGGTCAAGTGCGAGATCAATCTGCGACTTGGTCTTATTTTTGGTTCCACGGAGCATGAGACGCCCCATTAGATCGGTGGTGCCACTCCTTTGGTCAGGATCCTGTGTGGCCCCGCCATGAAAAGCCGCCGTGATGTAGACCAATGGAAGAGAGGGGTCTCTCTCAAAAAAAAGTTCCGCCGCCTGGGCAGGCAGCACCGACAGCACTTGGATGAAAAACAGGTGAAGGATAATTTTTGTTCTCATTTGTATTTCCTCGAAGACTTTCACAAGCGTTTTTTCGGTACGGCAACCACCACGGTCATTTGGGAAGTGTCAAGGTGACGAACGGCGGTTTCCTTGATTTGTTCCGGATTCAGATCATAGATTTGATTCTGCAGTTGGATGCCCCGTTCAAGGCTTCCGACCGAACTTTCCGATTGCCCGATGAAATTTGCTTTTCCACCGGCTGTTGCCAGTTTCTCAAGGAACTTGAATCGCATCACGTTTTTGGAGCGACTCAATTCCTCCAGGCTTACCGGAGAGTTTTTCAGACGCTCGATCTCTCTCAGAATCACGGTTTCAGCAAGGAGTGCGCTTTTTCCTTTTTGAAGATCCGCCTCGATCAGAAACAATCCGGGTTCCTTCATCATGAAGGACCCGCTGCTTACGGAGGCGGCGATTCCGGAGTCCACCAGAGCGCGTTTCAGGCGCCCGTTTTTACCCTCCGAAAGCAAGCCCTGAATTGCCTCGAGAGACGGACTGTCGGGAGAATCCGCGGCCGGTACCTTGAAAGCCATCCAGAGCTTTTCAACTTCGATGTTCAGCTCGAGTTTTTTTCTTCGCTGCGCCGTCTGTCGTGGTTCGGGCTTTATCGGCGAATCTTGAAGATTTTTGGCGGGGATGCCGCCGTAAACCTTCTCAATTCGGCGGAGCGCATCTTCGGGATCCACGTCCCCGACCACCACCACGGTCGCCCGGTCGGGGCTGTAATAGTGCTCGTAGAACTCCCGGGCATCATTGGCATTCATGACATTCAAGTCTTGTTCGTATCCGATCACCGGCCAGTGATAGGGGTGTTCTGTAAAGGCGGTCTCAAGAAGAGTCTGATAAATGGTTCCCTCCGCAGAGTTTTCTTTCCGGAATCTTCTTTCATTTTGAACCACTTCCCGCTCCGTATTGAAGGATTGTTCGTTCACGATGAGATGTACCATTCGATCCGCCTCAAGGGAGCTGATCAGGTTGAAACCCGCTTTGGGCAGTTCCTGAATGTAGACGGTGTGGTCATTGGAGGTGAAGGCATTCTCACCCTCTGCTCCAGCCTGTTCGAGAAGGGCGTCGAATTCACCCTGGGGATGATTCGTGGTTCCCTTGAACATCATGTGCTCAAATAGGTGTGCAAGGCCCGTTTTGCCGGGAATCTCGTTCCTTGACCCTACCTTGAACCAGGTTTGATAAGCAAAGGTGGGAGAGGATTGATCTCTCAGAATCATGACCTTTAGGCCGTTCGAGAGTGTGGTTCGATGCACCCTGAAGTTACCGGCAAAGGGAATCACTTCAAATCTACCGTCCGTTTCAACCTGAGGATGACCGGGAATCGGTATCTTTTTTGGGGTCTGGCTACAGGAAAGGACGGAGGCAATGAGAATCCAAGCCGCAGTTGATTGAAGGTGTTTCATAATTACTTCATGATCTACCAATCAAACTGAAATGTCAGTGTTGATGTGTTGACTGGAGGGGCAGGATCTTCGTACTCTGAGGAGGGGGAGAGAATGGCTCAAGCGTATCACTATCGAAAGCCCGCGGTTTTACAACCGGAACATCGTTCCGGGCGTAACATTCTCTATTGGTTTCTCGGTTTTTTGGTTCTGGGAATGATCGGATTCGGAGTGAAGCAGGCCGTGCGCTCCTCGCTATTCACGTTGCGAACGGTGGTGGTGGAGCCGCTTTCGTCAAATTACCCGCTGAGTCGAGAGCAGGTTTTGCAAATGGCAGACGTACGGGTCGGAATGAGTTCCCTTTTCGAGCTTAAGCTTGCGCCGATCGAAGCTCGTCTGCTGGAGCATCCATGGGTCAAGGGCGTGGTGGTTGGAAAACAGTTTCCCGGAACGCTCTCTCTTCGAGTGGTTGAGCGAACTCCGGTTGCTCTGTTGACAGAAGCAAATGGAAAAGTTCTGTATCTTGAGTCGGACGGTTCCGCTTTTGAGGATAAATCGATGGTCTACCCGGGGGAGCTTCCGATCTTTACGGGTTTTTCCTCGACGCGACCCGAGGTTTTGCGGAAGCTCAATGGGTTTGTGCAAAAATGGTTTGGGTCGGGGATGATCCCCGGACTCAAGCTTTCCTCTTTGAGTTATGATGAAAAACTTGGCTTGCGTGCGATGATCTCCTATCCCATGAAGAACCAACGGATCATGAGAACGGTGCTGGAGCTCGGGCTCAATCTCGAGGACGCGGCAGAGCTTCCTATGGAGCGCTTGAAGAAGGTTCTCGAGTACATCGGACAGCGATCACAACCCGCGTCAAAGATTTGGCTCGGAAATGGCAAAAAAATCGTTGTCAAATTTTCGAGGGGTTCATAAGCTCTTAGCTAGCTTGCGTCAGATGGAATTTTGTCGCAAAAAAAAGGCGACGTGTTAGCATGAGTAAAGAGTCGCTACCCGTGCTCATGGAAGGAGGAGGGTCCAGTGTCAAAAAAAGATTTGATCGTAGGATTGGATATCGGCACCACGAAAGTGGTGTGCATTGTTGGTGAGGTCCATCCCTTTACTCAAGGGGAAGAAACCAAAATTGACATCATCGGATTCGGACAGTCTCCCTCCACTGGTTTGCGCAAAGGTGTAGTCATCAACATCGACTCGACTGTTGAGGCGATCAGAAAAGCGGTAAAAGAAGCCGAAAACATGGCCGGAATCAAGATCAATTCCGCTTATGTCGGCATCGCCGGCACTCACATCAAGTCATTCAATTCTTCCGGTGTGGTTGCGGTAAAGGATAAGGAAATCACCGAGCAGGATGTTCATCGAGTGATTGAAGCGGCTCAGGCCATTGTGATCCCACAGGATCGCGAAGTTCTTCATGTGATCCCTCAAGAATTCATCATCGATGATCAAGATGGGATCCGCGATCCGGTTGGAATGAATGGCGTTCGGCTCGAGGCAAAAGTTCATGTTGTGACCGGCGCAATCTCTACGGCTCAAAATTTGATCAAGTGTGCAAATCGCGCGGGAATTCAAGTCACAAAGCTTTGTTTGCAGCCGATCGCCTCTAGTGCCGCGGTACTCAGCAATGACGAGAAGGAGCTCGGCGTTGCTCTTGTGGATATCGGTGGGGGAACCACAGATATCGCGATTTTTCGCGAGGGCGCTCTCCTTCATACGAGCGTTCTCCCGGTCGGGGGTGTTCACATTACCAACGACATCTCAGTCGGAGTTCGCGCTTCGATTGATGCCGCCGAGAAAATCAAGGTGGCGCACGGCTGTGCGATGGCATCCTTGGTGAAGGATGAAGAAACCATAGAAGTTCCAGCGGTCGGTGAGGGAAAGCCCCGGGTGGTTTCCCGCAAAATCCTTGCCGAGATCATTGAACCGCGGGTCGAGGAAATCTTTTCCCTGATTCAAGCGGAAATCACCAAAACCGGCTATGCGGATTTGCTCGCGGCGGGAATGGTTTTCACCGGCGGAACAACCCTGCTTCAGGGAATGATTGAGCTAGGGGATTTCTATTTTGAGATTCCGCTCAAGCGAGGCGTTCCGATTCGACTTGGAGGCCTGAAAGAGGTCGTAAATTCACCAAAATTCTCGACTGCAGTAGGGTTGCTCAAATATGGAGCGGATCAGATGAGCCGAGGTCATCAGGTTTCTCACTCCATCATTGGCGATACTTTTATGGGTGAGGACGGGCTCGTGGGCAAGATCGGGGGCCAGATGAAAACCTGGTTCAAGGATTTGTTCTGATAATTTTCGAAAACAACTAACACAAGGAGGCGTAGTACTATGTTCGAAATTCAAGAAGAGAAAACACTGGGAGCGAAAATCAAGGTTGTAGGAGTCGGTGGAGGAGGCTGTAACGCGGTCAATACCATGATCCGTGCAGGCCTGAGCGGCGTTGAATTCATCGCGGCCAACACAGACAAGCAAGTGCTCGAGAGCGTTCTTGCTCCGAATAAAATTGCAATTGGACAAGAGCTGACCCGCGGACTCGGTGCTGGCGCCAATCCTGATGTAGGCCGGAAAGCCGCTCTCGAGGACTACGCACAGATTTCTGAAATGCTTACCGGGTCGGACATGGTTTTCATCACTGCCGGTATGGGCGGTGGAACCGGAACCGGTGCTGCCCCTGTATTTGCCAAGATTGCAAAAGAAGTGGGCGCACTCACCGTGGGTGTTGTGACCAAGCCATTTCTTTTTGAAGGCAAAAAGCGGATGAAGCAGGCGCTCGAAGGAATCAATCAGCTTCGTGAGAGCGTAGATTCCCTGATCATCATTCCGAACAACCGACTGCTCAATATTTCAGGAGCTTCTCTTTCGATGATGCAGGCTTTTGGAAAGGCGGATGAGGTTCTTTTGAACGCAGTTCAGGGGATTTCGGATCTGATCAATCACACCGGGTATATCAACAGTGACTTCGCGGATGTTCGGACGATCATGGAAAACAAGGGCCTTGCCCTCATGGGGATCGGCTTTGGTCAGGGAGATCATCGCGCTGTAGAGGCCGCAACCTCGGCAATCAGTTCACCGCTCCTTGAAGATATTTCGATCAACGGAGCAACTGGGATCATCATCAACATCACCGGCGGTTCCAATCTCACTCTTCACGAAGTCAATGAGGCAACTTCCATCATTCAGGAAGCGGCTGACGAAGATGCACAAATCATTTTCGGAACCGTGATCGATGAGGCGCTCAATGACAAAGTGAAGGTGACTGTGATTGCAACCGGGCTTGGCTGTGACGCTTCTGCACTTCTCACTGAAATGAAGAATGCAAATCCAGTTCGTGCGAACACGCCTCCTCCTGTGCCAAGTCAGGTAAACCAGGCGATTCAAACCATGAACGAAGCATCATCAAACAAGAGTCAGCTCAATCAAGATACTCAGCAAAATGCCAGTCAGTTGAATTCATTGAATCAAGCTCCTGTTGCCAATTCGAACTCCAACATGAATTCGAACGGGAACCAAAATTCCAGCGGGAATTCAAATTCCTCGAATCCTGCGGGTGCGGAATCCCCGGAACTTGCGCGGGCTCGTGAAATCGCAAAACGCCTCGGCATGATCAATCAGGATGGACAGGATTTTGATGTTCCTGCCTTCATGAGAAGAGGCTCCGAGAACACAAATAACGCCTGATTTTTGAAAAAAATAAGGTAAGGTGACGAGTGCCCCGGTGGATTCCGCCGGGGCACTTTTTTATGGGGAGGGTCAGATGATCAAACTTAGTCCGGGTGCGGAAACACTTGCTCGAAAAATTCAATCCTTGGGTCTTGCGACTCCTTCGTTTCATGTGGTTCTTGGGTCCGGGTTTAAAGACTCTCTAGAGGGCGGAGGTCTGCCAGAATCCTTCAAGATTCGGGGGGAAATGAATTTCAGGGAGGTCGATGGTTTGCATCCCTCGACTGCGCCAGGGCACGCGGGCAAGTACGTGTTTGTGGAGAATTCGAGGCACGGAAAATCAGGAATTCTTCAAGTGGGTCGATTGCATGGATATGAGGGTCTGGAGCCCCGTCAGGTGGTGCAAACGGTGATGGTAAGCCGGGAGCTCGGAGTTCAGGATTACTACATCACCAATGCTGCTGGAGGAATGGATCCCGCCCACCGGACCGGAGATGTCATGATCATTACTGATCAGATCAATCTTACTGGCAGGAATCCGCTCTTTGGTTCGAATCCTCAAAAAGCCGATGGCACGGAGTGGGGGCCGCGTTTTCAGGATCTCACGCTTCTATTTGACGGCGAATTACGGACTCAGCTTAAGGCCCAACTGCAAAAGGGAGCGCTCAAAATCCACGAGGGTGTTTATATGGGCGTCCTCGGTCCTGCCTTTGAAACACCGGCAGAGATCCGATTCTTCCAGCGGGTGGGGTGTCATGCGGTGGGAATGTCAACCGTTTGGGAAACGATTGCCTTGAAACATTCGGGTGCGAGGATTTGCGCCTTATCCTTGATCAGCAATCTTGCAGCCGGGCTTGCACTTGGTAAGGACGGAAGACCTGAGGAGCTTGATCACTTTGCAATTCTGGATGCATGCAAGACGTCCTCGGTGGGCATTCTTCGGGGAATTCTTCAAACCGCCGAAGCTCGGTGGGGTTCTTGATCGATGGGATTTGATCTTGGATTTCGCGCAAGGCACCTTCTCACCATGCGTGGAGGGCGTGGCGATATCATTAGCGATGGGTTTGTGGGCATCATCGGTTCAAGAATCGCCGAAGTTGGCCCGTTTCAGCCCCTGCACCAAAAAAGCTCATTGAAGTTTATTGATCTCGGAAATCAAATCCTGATGCCGGGGCTCGTGAATACTCACACCCATCTTGCGATGAGTTTGTTTCGCGGATTTGAGGACGATCTACCATTGCAGGAGTGGCTGTTCAACCGCATCATTCCGTTGGAAGCAAAAATGGTCGATGCGGATTTCGTGAGAACCGGAGCAATGCTCTCGGCACTCGAGTGCATACGATTCGGAACCACCACCGTGAACGACATGTATTTTTTTGCAGAAGTTACTGCCGAGGTTCTTGATTCGGCGGGACTTCGGGCTCGGATCGCATGGCCGTTCATGGACCACAAGCTGCTTGATGATGGAACTGCCGGTCAAAACAATTTAGAATCCAAAATGAAGCGCTTTCGCACGTTTCATGATCACTGGAAAAACCATTCGAGAATTCGGGCGGTCCTCGGTCCGCACGCGCCTTATACCTGTGAGGACGGTGTCTTGCTTGCCGTGAAAGACTTGTCAGAGATGCTGGAGATTCCAATTCACATGCATGTATCCGAGACCAAAAAAGAGGTGGAGGATTCTCTCAATCGCCATGGGAAAACTCCCGTGAAACGGCTCTTCGATC
>JAGWXK010000164.1 GCA_018969905.1 Bdellovibrionales bacterium | reverse complement strand
AGGGCGAGACAAAGGCAGCCTAGCATTTAAAGGCATTTAGTCATGAGGCAATACGTTGGGGGTGTCCGATTTTCAGCTTCAGGGGAAGAGGCCTTGCACTTCGCGACTCTTTAGTTTGAACTTGGATCGCCAACGTTTCGATACACCACATCGGCAAGATCCGAACCGAACAGTTTTGCAGTCCCATGGAGTTCGATCATATAGCCATCACGCATGTCCATGCTGATGGGAGAATCGATGGTGTATTGTCCGTTGAGGTATCCTGCATAGGTCCAGCCGTTGGTGGCGTCTTGTGGAATCGTGACCGGATTGTTCGTATCGCCATTGGGATACTTGAAAACCTGGATGGTCGCCTGATTTGGCTCGCTTTGGATCACGAGAAAATTCCTGCGGAAAGGAAGTGCCGTTCCCTGAATGTTCTGGGCAACCTGAGAAAATGCCTGAGGAAGTGGGACATTGCAGATATTTACGCTCTCGCCATTGAGTGCGGAAGCAAAGCTCTGATAACGCTGCCCCCACCAGTGTGAGTTCGCAAATTGACTGATGCAATTGGTTTGAGCGTCGGCAACCAGGGAAAAGTATTTCACCATGTCCGGATCCGATTTTACATTTCGGATGTCGTCGATCGCGTTCAGGGTATCGGTTTCATTGTAGGTCCAGGGCTGGCCTGAGTTCGGAGCCGGGGCGGTTCCAAAGGAGCGGTCTTCTCCATTCGATAATGTGATGATGGCAAGCATGGCATCCGGCCTGAGGAAGAAGGCACTGTGGGGGTTCAGGGTCAGGAACTGCATTTGATTTCTAAGCCCTCTTTCCAAGCCACCTGTCACGTTTCCCGGAGGCGCGGGAATGACAAAACTCGGGGCAAGAAAAAAGCTCGCGAAGGCCAGGGCGGGCGCCGAACTGTAGTCCATTCCGGGGTAGGAGGGGAGCCAATTGGCCTGAGGGGTGTTCCCGTCATATCGGGAGACGGAGATTTTGTTTTGTAGCGAAAAATTTCCAATGGTGTCGATCGGGGCTTCTCCAAGCGGAATTCCGACGAAACGATAATCCCAGCCTGAGTTTTCAAGATTTTGAAGGAAAGCGGGAACCGTTTGCTGAATGGCAGGATAGGCATTGAGCATGGTTTGATTTTGGCTTACACCGAACACGACATCCACCTTTGCCGGTATGGTGGTGGAACCCGCGGCTGATTGACGGGATCGGATGACGCTTGGAACGAAAGCCTGAGGTCCGCAAGCGGAGGCGCCCACCATGAGGGTGACCAGGGCGAAAGACCAACGGGTAAACCATGTGTTTCGTTTATTCATAAAATTCTACTCTCAGACACGAATGTGCAAAAGATGGGCCAGCCAAGTGCAATCCCTTTTCCTCTGATAAACCCATGTGTTTCAACGGGTTATTTGTCAAATGGACCGTGTGGAGTGGAACAGGGTTTCGGGTGGTTCGTTCAGTCGTAGACAAGGTGTCGAATCTTTTGACACTCCAAAACTCCTCAATGTTCAACTGTGTTCTGCCGAGAGAGAATCAGACTATGTCCTTGGAGAGCCTTTCTTCAGACTTGCAATCGATCTTGAATTCATTCCTCGACCTCATCGAGTGCGACGGAGGGTCGATCTATACCCTGGAGAAAAACCTTCAAGGGGAATCCGTTTTGGTATTCAAAGCGATGATTACCAGAAGCCTTGGAATCCAGCGAGTTCCTGACTCACTCAAGTCAGCCGTCTTTCGATTGGATGAAGTAAGCCTTGTGGGGCGAACGGGGCTCCACAGACGGGTCTTTAAGGAAAGCTATGCCCCGATTCTTCCGGGGCGAGCTGGTCCAACTGCTTCGGAACCTAGAAATCCGACGGATCAGACCATCAATTACGAAACCAAGAACATCCTTTCGGCACCCCTGTTGACCCCAAGAGGAGATCTTGTCGGGGTGATTCAACTTGTGAACAAACTGCCGACCGATCTGGAATCCGAGTCTGGGTTCACCGAGAAAGACGAACGTCTTTGCGGAATCGTATCTGCCCAGGCCTCGCTTGCCATCGAGAACAGCACGCTCCTGATC
>JAGWXK010000083.1 GCA_018969905.1 Bdellovibrionales bacterium | reverse complement strand
ACCGAAAAGGAGTAGTAAGCACCACGCTGAATCTTGAAGTTCTAACCACAAGCAACATTCATTCAGAAGTCACCGCAAGTCCTGACCGTTTGATCGCAAACGACGAAGATGATGCAATAGTGACTGTTACGTTGATCTCGAAAAATGGTCACCCCATAAAAAGCGAGCGAGTCTCCCTACAATCCAATCGGGGTCCGGCTTTTGACCAAATCGAACCTTCCTACGCAACGACGGATTCTTCGGGCAAAGCCATTTTTAAGGTAAAATCGCAAATTGCCGGTTCCGCAACTCTGTTTGCTTTCGATGAAGACGATCAAGTTCTGGTCATCCCTGTTGCCACAGTTGAGTTTTTGCCGGGCCCTTTGCACCATTTTTCGTTTTCGAAAGTCGAGCCTAGCGTGGTGGCTGGAGTCGCAACTGAAATCATCATTGCAGCTCGGGATCAATACAACAACCTTTGCACCAATCACTCTGGAAGCGTGGACCTTTTTTTGAGTGATGCCCGGGCATCCATTCCATCCTCAAGTGCACCCTTTGTTGAAGGGCTTGCCGCGTTTCAAAACGTTGTATTTAAGAGTGCGGGAATTCAAACAGCCCGGTCCTCGGATGGTCATCTGGAACTCGGACCGAAAAACATCACGGTAGTTCCGGCAAACGCTCATCACCTTGCCTTTCAGTTGCAACCCTCCGGCATGGGCACAGCCAACGAAACCCTTTTCCAATCGCCTCAGATTGGGGTATTCGACCCATTCGACAACCGGGTGGAAAACAGACCCATTGCCATTTCGCTCAGTGCTACCTCGGATGAAAATTGTTCAAGCCCGATTGCAGGAGCCCTCACCGCAAACCAAAACCCATTGATTTCAACAGATGGAGTTTCTGCTTTTCAGGACATTCGAATCCTGAAAACCGAGGTAAAAAGAATCAAGGCAAGCACCTCTACTTCCGGAATTTCTAGTGCCTGTTCAGCTCCACTCACCATCATCGCAGGCCCGGCATCGCCCGCGGATTCGAGTATTCAGGGTTTCGGCCCTGTGATCGCAGATGGATCCTCTCACCTTGAAGTGAAAATCCTGCTCAAGGATTCATCTGGAAACCCGATCCCGGGCATGACACCGACTTTCGATGCAACCGACAGCGACGGAGCAAATCTTTATGGCTTGTGCAGCCAAACCGACCAAACCGGAAATTCAACCTGCACACTTGCGTCAACCAAAGCCGAATCGAAGACCCTGAGACTCAGCACACCGATTGAAAAAACGGGTAATACAGTGATCTTCAAGAATGGACCTGCCTCAAGCTATGTGGTCAGCGGATTCCCCGCTTCCATCACTGCGGGCACTTCCGGTTCCTTGACGATCAGGGTGTTCGATGCACACTCCAACCCGGTTCTGGATTACCAGGGAATTGTGCGGCTCAGCTCCTCTGATTTGAAAGCAGTATTGCCCGGAGATTTTGGGTTCAGTCCATCGGACTTTGGCCAGAAAACGATTTCCGGAATCGCATTAAAAACAACTGGTGCCCGGACCATCACTGCGACGGATACTCTCATTCCGGGTGTCTCAGGAAATCAATCAGGAATCATGGTAGCTTCTGCAGCCTACTCGTCAGCTCACTCTGAATGGGTCGCAGGAAAGGCATCTCTGACCTCAGGCGAGACAACCACCATGATCCTGAGCCTCAGGGATGCCTATGGGAACGAAAATCCGCAAACCGAACCCTTGCTCTCCGAAGTCGCGTTTTTTTCAAGCCTGATTGGGGGGACCGGTACTTTTGGGGAAATCACAAAAACCGGATCAGGGACCTATCAGACTGAATTCACAGCGGTTAAATCCGGATCAATCACCCTGAGCGCAAAAATCGCTGGAATTGCGGTGGATAAAACTCTCTCTCTTTCCATTGATCCGGGTGCCGCAACGAGACTTTCCTTAAGTCGCGTTCCCGTCAGCAGCACTGCAGGCCAGAGTTTCAATTTCGAAGTCTCGGCACTTGATTCGAACGGGAACATCGTGAATGACTATTCCGGCATCCCGGTTGTTACCTCTAACGATTCAAACGCGATCCTTCCCGCAGCTCAAGGCTTACCCTCAGGAACTGGAAACCGATCCATCACACTAAAATCAGCGGGGACCCGGACCCTCTCCGTATCTGACGGGAACCTCGCCTCAGAATCATCATCAGTCACGGTCAATCCGGATACCTATTCCCTTACCCGAAGCGCAATCGCCTTGTCATCCACGAGTGCTTCCTCGGGAAACACAATTACGGTACGACTCACTCCAAAGGATCTTTTTGGAAACCCGAATCCCTCAAATCTGCCCGCCTTATCCAAGATCACATTCACATCCTCTCATGACACGGGAACCGGAACCTTCGGACCACTGGTGGTGCAGAGCGATGGCTCCTACACCGCTGAATTCACCGCCCTGAAAAACGGAACTGTGACTATCGGGGCTACCATTTCAGGAGATCCTGTGTCGACCACGGCTTCTCTCCTGATCAACCCGGGCAACGCGAGTTCTCTTGTTCTGAGCGCAGTTCCAGACTCTACTGTTGCGGGCACCGAATTTTCCGTCAACATCACTGCCTATGATTCAAATTCAAATGTCGCGACCGGATTTGCCGATACAGTAACCCTCAGTTCAAATGACTCAAGTGCCGGACTTCCGGCTGCCGCGTCCCTGACCGGTGGAACAGGCTCGTTCAGTCTTCGCTTAAAGACAGCGGGCTTGAGAAACATCACAGCTACTGCAGGATCGCTCAACATCAGTTCAGGAGCAATTTTGGTCAGTCCTGCTGCCTATTCCATTGCGAATTCGGGCATTTCGGCCGCTCAAGCGAGTATGGTTTCCGGCAGCGGAATTCCAGTGATCCTGACCATGAGGGACGCTTTTGGAAACTCCAATCCATCCGGACTTCCTGCAGCCTCCAGCATCAGCTACAGCTCCAGTATCGTTGGCGGTACCGGCTCATTTGAGGAAACCACGGACCTTGGATCTGGCGTTTATCAGGCAGTATTCACAGGAGAGCGAAGCGGAGCCGTACAATTGAGCGCAAGCATCGGGGGGGCCTTGGTCCCAAACACCGCATCCGTTACCATCACTCCGGGTGCCGCCTCCCAATTGTTCATCAGTTCGCTTCCCGGTACGATCACTTCTGGAGCTTCCGCCTCCTTTACAGTTACCGCAAAAGATTCAAACTCCAATACGGTGCCCTCCTATGCAGGATCGATTCAATTTTCATCAACCGACACAAGTGCCACGCTCCCCTCATCTTCGAATCTCACCAACGGAACAAAGAGCTTCTCTGCGACCTTCCGAACTGCCGGCTCCCAGACCATTTCCATCACGGATGGGAGCTTAAGTGCCTCCGCTTCCATAACCGTTGATGCCTCAGGCGCAACCCAGTTTACCTTAAGCGGAGTTCCCTCCAGCGTCACCGCGGGAGATTCCTTTACCTTCACCGTCACCGCCCGAGACTCCGCCGGGAATCTCGCAACAGGATTTGGCGGGGAAGTTTCCATCTCTTCCAGTGATCCGAATGCCGGCCTTCCCGCTGCCGCAACCCTTTCCTCTGGATCTGGAGGCTTTTCCGTAACTCTGAATTCAACAGGAGCTCAAACCATCACGGCATCAGGCGGAAATCTCCTGGTAACCTCAACCACAATCACCGTGGCTCCGGGCTCTGCGCCCGCCGAATCAAAACCCTCCTGGTTTGTTTCATTCCAAGGACGAAAACCTTCATGCTCTGGCGCAATGATCAGCGATGGTGTCAATTCCGCAGTGCTTGCGCCCGCGGATTGTGTGAGGGACACCGCACCCTCGGACTTGCGAATTCAATTCTCTGAAAAAATCATATCCAGTGCATCTTCCATCGTAGTTCATCAAAGCCATGACCCTGAATCCTTGGTTTATGACATCGCCTTGATCAAACCGGAAAAATGGAATGGAACTCCGCTCGACATCCATTCGGACTTCATCAGTCCTCGCGACGGCGCGGAATTGACCATTTATGGAATTGATGAGGAATCCAGTTTCAAATCGTGGCCGGCAAAACTGGAGCCAAAATCCTTCAGCCTGAAATCCTTTGACCCACTCTACATGTTTACAATCAAAGCACAAACCACAGTTGCGCATGGCGGATTTCTTGCCGAACCCTCCAAAACCTCGGCCAGTGGTTATTTGGTTTCAGGATTCAGCTTCTATCAGACCAATCAAACCCACACGCTAATCAATCTTTCAAGTCAGCCGATCCAGTCCTGGATCAAACAAACACTGGAAGGCTCATCCGGTGGCCAAGGCTCGGGCACAGTCACCACGCTCGCAGGCAATGGCACATCAGGTACCGAGGATGGCAGCGCAAGCTCTCCTTTTCAGGCAAGACTCTTCGGCCCTCAAGGCCTGGTTGAAACTTCGAATGGCGACCTATTGATCGCAGACACCGAAAACCACAGCATTCGATACTTTGACCGCGTCAAGAACGCCATCACCACCATTGCAGGATATTCAGGGGTTTCGGATGAAACCGACGGTGACGGTGGCACCGCGCGCTTTGGTAGCCCCTATGGAATGGCCATGGACCCGGATACCGGAACGTTCTATGTTTCAGACCGAGGCGGCCATACCATTCGCAGCCTTACGATTTCCTCCGAACAGGTGAATGTGACAACCGTGGCAGGAATTGCATTCACCCCCGGTTTTGATGACGGTGACACCTCAACTGCAACGTTCTCTTCTCCCGGCCCCCTTGCCTGGTACAAGGGCGGCCTCCTGATTCTTGATACGGGAAATGTCGCGCTTCGATATCTGATCAAGGGAAACGTAAGCACAATCCTTGATTCAAGCTCACTTTCAAAGCCCTCCGCGATTGCAATCGGTCCAAACAATGAGATCTTCATCGCCGATCTGGGAGATCACACCATCAAAGTGTTGGATGACCAGGGCATGGTATCCATCTATGCCGGCATCGCTGGCAGAGCCGGATTTGACGACGCAAAAACGGACTCAGCGACCTTCAATATGCCCTCAGGGATCGCCGTGGATTCCTCAGGGAACGTCTATGTTTCTGAAATTGGCAACAAAGTGATCCGGAAAATCGATTCCTCCTTGAATGTGACCACTCTTGCGGGAGACGGTACTCTTGGGTCAGCGGATGGACCACTTTTAAGCGCAAGCTTCAATCACCCAGGAAACCTGATCCTGCTCTCCGATGGATCATTAGCTCTTACACAGGCAAGGACCAGCGTAATCCGGCAGCTCAGCTTTGGTACAAAATGAGATTGATGAGTTCGATCGCCTCGCTCCGAACCACTTTGATTGATTCAAGCTCGGGATACGTCTGACGGTGCGCCGCCGGGTTGCGAAGATCCTGCAACTGCATGAGCCGCCTTGCCATCAAAATGATTTTTTCATCGCTCAGGCCCGGAAGCTTCAGCTGCGGACTGACCTCCACTCCCTGAATGACCAACTTTCTTGAAAAAACGAGCAGAATCACCGCCCAGGCCCGAAGCCCATCGAAAATCTTGAAACGATCCTGAAGAATCTTGCCATTGAAAAAAGTACCGCACATCTGTTTTGCCTTGTGGAGCGGAAACAACTCGGGCGCAATCTTGCCTTTGAGTCCGAGCAACTGCATCACCCGATCTGATTGCGGGTAATCCTCCCCAAACCCGACCCGATGCCAGTGGGTCTGGAAGTCGTGAAGCTCCCGATCAAGCTTCGGAAACAGAACTTTTTGCCCAAGATGCTTCTCCAGGATCAGATCCAGTGATTTGCAATATTCCAAAACCGAGGGCGCCTTGTCGATCGGAAGATTTTGAAGATCGCCTGACCGCATGAAGGGTTGTTCTGCAGCACGGAGAGCAAGCTTCGCGGTAGCTTCAAGACCAGCGAATGCGGGAATGAGCCCCAATAGCCTTGCATCCAAATCCTGAACTTCGGGACTCACCTCGCCACTCACAGCCCCGGCAGCCCTCTCCACCTTCGGACGCAATCGATCCCGCAGAGAAACCAGTTTTTCCCATTGGGGGTGATCGGGAGAATTTTTCAGGAGATTGTTCACTTCATGAAAAAACTCCTCCCCACCTTTTCTTTCGGGATCAAAATCCCTGTAAATCTTGTCCACAACCCCCTCATCCAGAATCCAATCCTTCAGGTGCCGAATCACGGCCCTTTTCGCAACGAGCGTTGTGTGTGCCAATGATGAATCAAGGGCTCTTCCCCGGAGAATTTCGGATTTGGAATTCAAAAACTCCACCAAAGGCTCGCTGATCTCGCGCGACGCGGGATACGCCTTCGCCGCAATCAGGGCGTTCAAGCGTACCGAATCCTCCTTTTGGCCCAATGCTGACACCACAACTTCCTTGAACGAGGCGAATGGAGCCGCTCGCAATACACGGAGAACACCCAAAAGCCCCGTTTCTGGCTTTTTCATACAATGCTTAAGAAAAGCTTCCAGTTTTGAATCCGAAGTCTGAAGTTTTCCCGCTCGAGCGAGTGCCTCGAAGTAACCGAAAATCCTCGGAAGGAGTCCATCCGCTTCTTCCGCACTCAGATTCAACACCGCATCTTTTCCTCCAGTGTACGCGAGCTGCTCCGCATACATCAAAAGAGCTGCACGGTTTTTTGGATTCTTGAAACGCTCGCCCCATTCTTTTTCAATCGAGTCCACATCGAGCGACAACTCCACGCAGGCTCGAACCAATCGTGAGAAAACCCCCTCTTTGAGACCGAGACGTAAAAATTCCCGAACCTGTTTTCTCACCTCTGCCCTGGGCTCCGAAAGCGCACGCTCGCTCCAAAGATTGATGAAACGGGTTGCAAGACGCTCCTCACTTAGTTTCAGGAAGCGGGGACCTTCTTTTGCAAAATCCACGACCGGAAGAAACGCATCCATCCATTCGAGGCGCAATTCAAGTGAAACGCTTTCGCCTCCAGCCCTCTTCAAGAGGCGCTCTGCAAGACCGGGATCCGGAACCCCACCACCCGCCTCGATCACGTCCTCAAAGAAGGATTTCCACTCGGTCCCATCCTGAACCAGTTCCTCAAGCATCCCGGAGGCGACCTCGGGCGAAAAAGCACGGAGACTCAAAAGGTGACGCTTCCGATATTGATCCTTTGAAAAGATCAAGAGCCCTTCTTTTACATCGTTCATGTCAAAAGACCTGAGCTCAAAGGGCAATAAGGCATGCGGCCGGTCGGATACAAAAATCTTCTGCAGGTAATCCTCAAGCTTGAACTGACTCCGAATTTGGACCTGTGCAAGTGTGCTTTGAAACACCTGCCAAAGAATGGATTCCTCCAAAAATCGGGATTCGTATCGGGAAACACTCCCCGGATCACGCTCCAGTCGCCCAAGCGAAAACAAAAGCGCAAGTTCAAGATCCCGATCCTCTCCTGGTTTTCGATCGCACAGAATCCTGTGGATCTCCGGCAAGGCACGGGTTTCCTTCAGCTCCCCAAGGGCGAGGATCAGGTTTTTCAAAAAAAGCGGATTGGACGCTTTTTTTGGATCTTTCAGGTCAGCGAGGAGGCGGTCCGCAGAAGCATGATTCTGGGCAAGCCCCAACGCATAGCAAACCGATGGCTTCAGGGATTCGGGCGCCTCGGGGTAAAATGAATGCAAGAACAATCTTGCTCCACGGCTTTTTTGACGGGCAAGCGAGCGAATGGCCAGACCCTGCTCCGCCAGATCTTCGTTTTTCGTGATGAGATCAACCAAAAACGGAAGTGAGCGCGCGTCAGAGAAGCGCCCCAAGGCACGAATGACCTCAAGACGGGTGCTTCGCCATTCACTTTCGGAATAAATTCGAATCAGAAGACGGGCGGACTCGGGAGACGGCTTATCCGCGATCTCCCTGATCCGCCCCAAGAGTTCTTCCGACATCTCTTATTTTTTTGCTTTCACCGCATAGGAGCGGCACCACCCCGCCGCAAGCACCTCGCCACTTGCGATCAGTTGGCACTTGCCCTGAGTCGCCTTGTCATCTGCGGCAACGTAAAACTGGCAGCTCTTGCAGTTCGCCTTCTTATCCTTCCGGTCTTTTGAATCTTTTGCATCCGCAACATAGCCCAAAGCCTTGACAAGCGGATCATCCAGCTTTGCCAGGGGATTGCCCGCAAGTGCGCGTTGAACTCGAAGTATCGGGGCGGTTGCAAATGCCGCAACTCCCAAAACTAGGGTTTTCATGAATAAACGTCTTTCGTTTTCTGCCATAATCGAATCTCCTTATGGTTTCATTGTTTTCCACCCTTGCCCGAGTTGCAACATCCCAAATTAAACCTTGAACTGCAATCCCCGATCAGTCAGAATCACTGCCAATGAAACTTCCCTCACTCCAGGAGTTGAAACGCGCCGGAAGCGCCGCGTTATCAAAAGGTTTGGACCCATCTGCCCTTGAGCGAGGACTCCAGTACCTCAGAGACCACGGATTTCAAAGTTTTGAGGTTTCGACTTTGGGCTCCAAGGGGCATCAGATTGACTTTAGACTATCTGAGAGTTGCAAAACCAGAATCGATGCGGCCTCCGTCTCCCAACCTCTCTACTCCGAGTGCGACTGTTCCATGGCGATGCATGGGATTTTCTGTAAACATCAGGCGTGCTCCGCTTGGGTGATTGCCGTGATCGCGTCCCAGAAATATGAGCTCACCAGAGTGGAAGCCCCAATACTGGAACAGCTTCGCTCCTTCGAAGAGGAGTTTAAAAAACTCAAAACTTCAGGATCCAACGGCTCAATCCCGAATATCCTTCACCGTGAAACCGGTTACGTCACCCACCCCCCGTTGAACGCGGAATTTGAAGGGCTGGTGTTTGCGTTTCCAGACTCCCCAATTTCAGGCTCGGTTGATCTTGCGGGATGGGGCCTTAAACTCCCTCCTTCCCGTGCTCATGAAAGCGCCCTCCTCCCGGATCTCGCCATTCCCTTTTATCGGGAATCCGAACTCCCTCACCCCCTCTGGCGCTCCCCCATCTCGTTTCGAGGCAGCACTCACCCCTTGATTCAGAATCCACTCGAAGTCTCACGCAGAAGAAGCATCTTTTATCTGTTCACCGACGGAACTCGAATTCCAGTCTCTGAAATCCTTTTCCACAAAAACAGCACGCTCGTGCCGACAGAACTTCTTCCCATCGCTTCCAATCTCCATGAAAATCGGTCCTTAAGGATGAGGTTCTTCCCAAAATCAAAAGACCTCTCCATTTGGGACCAAAAGACAGATGAAAAGCTCGACGCGATTTTGCTATCCATTGCAGAATCCGCCGCAAAACTGGTCAAACGGGGAAAGCTCAAAACTTACCTGACTTTTCAAGGAATTTGGAGTCGGGACCATTCCGCATTTGAACTGGGACAGATTGATTTTCAACAGCCCAAGGATCTGAAATCCGGATTCACACTCGGTGGTTCGCTTGGCCCGGATCATCAGATCCACGCAGGCATCCATCTTGAGTTGGGCACGGACTGGATTTGGTTTGAAACCTTCGCCTTTCGCACGGAGACTCGTGAACTTTTCTTCCATCCATACCACCACTGGCTGGAAAACTACCCCCCCCGTCTTGACTGCACCAGACATGCCCAGTTTGACCGTGTTTTCAACAGACTTCAGGATGAGTTTCACGCAAGCTTCAGCGAAATTCATGCAGTACCCCCGTTTGAATTCCTGAAAAAAGACTCATTTACGCCCCATATCCGGGTTTTTTCAAATGGCACATTCTCAGTGGCGGTGGAAACCGATTTTGGCGTCCTCGATGGATTTCCGGCCCCGATTCTGAAACAATTCCAGATCCTCACCCAGGGAATTCGCGCCTGGGATGCAGGCTTGAGTGATTCCCTGTTTCAGATCAGAAAGCAGGCAAAACGGGCAAATGACCTAAGACTATTCCGTCACATCGGGATCGCGGCACTGGTGCTTCAGGAATCCATCCGATATTTCATTAAAAAAGACCGAACCTTTGAGTCTTTTTTTGAGGCATTGAAGGTCCGCCTTGCCGTCCTGATGAACAAACTGGAAGGAGCCCCCCACTCCCCGCATCTGACACTCGAAACGTTCTGTTCAAAAGCAGCGGTCGAGTATCTGGAATCCTACGTCAGAGAACTTCAGCGATTGTACGAGGAAAAACTCCTCCCACTTTCGATCCCCGGGAAAAACGTGCTTCTCGGAGGAGCTTATGCCTTATATTTGAAGATCCTCTACTCCTGGATCACGCTTTCCCAGACCCAATCCCAGGGGGCGATCCTCCTGAAGACCAAGGATGGCGTTGTTCAAAATCCCTCATTCGAGGAGCCGGACACTCTCAGGGACCTTCAATTCTTCCCAAATCCGGATTCAGCCCCCCCCTCTTGGATCCGATACCTTTTGACAAAAAAGAATTCCGGTCCTGAGAATCTGATCCGCGCATTCCTGCCTCTTCAAAATGAAGGTGCGTTGCTTTCCCTTGATGACCAAACGATCGAGGAACTGCGGGATGAAGATTTCATTTCGGAATTCATCCTCGATGAAAAACCGGACTCCGAGGGAAAAATCGATTGGTTCGAACTCCATCCAAAGTTCTTCTTCAAAGGAGTCGAAATCGAGGAGTCGCAGGCAAAACGCCTCTCTGAAACCGGAATGATCACCTTTCAAGGAAAAATTTACCGTCTGAACCAGTCATCGCTTCCTTCTCTTGAGAAACTCACTCACTTCTGGGATCAGCTCGCGAGCGCAACCGGTCAAAAAAGGGGTTCCAAGAAATCGGACCGGATCTATCGTCTCCCGAAACATTACACCCTTGAACTTCTGGCCCTGCGCTCTACAGGTGTTCGGGTGAAGGGCGGTCCCATCTGGGATGGAATCGTGCGATTCTACGAAACCCTCAACTCGGATCGCCCCCCGCTTGAACTTCCAAAAAGCTTCAAAGGGGAGCTCAAAGCGTATCAACACAGGGGAGTCCAGTGGATCCACGACCTCTACAAACTGGGCCTGGGTGGAATCCTTGCGGACGACATGGGACTGGGAAAAACCGTTCAAACTCTGGTTTTTCTCGAAATGCTCCGGCAAAGTTCCGAACTCGGACACTCCTTGATCGCGGTCCCGACCTCACTCACTTACAATTGGTTCAGCGAGGCCGCCAGATTTACCCCGGATCTCCCGATCCATATTTTCCAGTCCCGTGAAATCGCAAAGGCCCGTGAATTTCTTGATCGAAACCAGCATGGAGTGATCATTTGCACCTATGGCCTGCTTGCAGAACATGAGTCCTTTTTTTCGAATTATCGATGGTCCGTGCACGTTTACGATGAAGCACAGAACCTGAAGACCATCACCGCAAAGCGCACCACGGTTTCCAGAAAGCTTCCAGCACGTTTCAAGCTTTGCCTTACGGGAACCCCGCTTGAGAATCACATGGGGGAATTCTTTTCTCTCATGGACCTTGTGGTTCCTGGTTCGCTTGGGGTGTTTGACCAGTTCCGCAAGACCTACATGCAGTCTTACAGCCCGGATCCGGAACGAGTGCAATACCTGAAGACCAAAACCAGACCGCTTGTTTTACGGAGAACCAAAAGCGCAATCCTGAAGGAACTGCCGCAAAAGAGCGAAAGTACAGTGAAAATTCCGTTCTCAGAAAAGCAACTTGCAATCTATCGGGATATCGCGCTTTCTTGGAACTCAAAAGTGAGAAAAGCCATCTCCGATGAGGGGGAATCAAAAAGCCAGTTGATCATGCTGACCGCCCTGCTCCGACTCAGACAGGTATGTTCCGCTCCAAGCTCGGTGCCCAACGTCACCTATACGGAAACCCCTCCCAAACTTACTCTTCTCACCGACAACCTGAAGTCCATCATTGAGACCGGAGAAAGCGCCCTGGTATTTACTCAATTCCTGGGAACATTCGACCTTTTGACGCAAGAACTGAAGAAAGCCGGAATCCCGTTTTTCAGTCTCCACGGAAAGGTTTCCCGCAAAGACCGGGAGATCCAGATTCAGAAGTTCCAGGAGTTCCCGAAAGGCTCCGTCATGCTGATGACATTGAAAACAGGGGGGGTCGGATTGAATCTCACCAAGGCAAGTTATGTTTTCCACCTGGAGCCTTGGTGGAACCCCGCGGTCGAAAACCAGGCAACGGACCGTACCCACCGAATTGGCCAGACAAAACCCGTTCAAGTTTATCGCTACATCATGAGCGAGTCGGTGGAAGAGAAGATCGAGATCCTGAAGGGGCGGAAATCGTCACAATTCAATGCACTTTTTTCAGATGTGGAAACTGCTCAGGAAATCGGAGAGGGGGGGGCATTCAGCCTCTCCCAAAAGGATTTTGAATACCTGCTTGGAGTTTGAAATCCTTGAAAACCCTGATTGATCAGTTCATCCAATACCTCAAGATCGACAAGGGTGCTTCAGTCCACACTCTGACTTCGTACCGAAGGGATCTGATCCAGTTCGAAGCGCTGAACCAGACTCCGCTTCTGGAACGCTCGGAGAAAGACATTGAATCTTTTCTTTCCTCTCTCAGAAAGAAAGGTCAGGAAGCATCCTCCAGGGCTCGAAAGATTTCGGCCTTGCGGCAGTTCTACAAGTTTTTGATCCGCGAGGAGCATTTGAGTGAAGACCCGACTCTCTTTATCGAGACACCCGCGAAGAAAGGAGTCCTGCCAAAAGCCCTCACCAGTGATTCAATGATTCGTCTTCTGAAGGGCGCGGATCAAGGCCTTCCCTACCGCGGCTCTCATGCGCAAGCGCTGAAAGACCGTGATCGATGTATGATTTACCTCCTTTATGCAACAGGACTTAGAGTCAGTGAACTGATCGCGCTTGAGGTGCGCCGGGTCGATACCGAGGCAGGTCTTCTGATTGTGATGGGAAAACGAGGTAAGGAAAGGGCTGTGCCCTTTCCTTCCATGGTCTCCCGCCTGCTTGTTGACTATAAAAATCAGGTGCGTGAAAGTTTCGTTCCGAAGAGCGAAAATCTTTTTTTGGGAAAAAACGGTCACCCTCTGACAAGACAGGCATTTTGGAAGACTCTAAAGAAAATCGCGATTATTGCCGGAATCCCCACAAACCTTCATCCCCACATGCTTCGCCACACCTTCGCGACGGACCTTTTGAAGAGCGGAATGAATCTCAGGATTCTTCAGGGACTTCTGGGCCATGCGGATCTGCAAACGACCCAAGTTTACACCCATGTAATGCCCGATAAACTCAAGG
>JAGWXK010000163.1 GCA_018969905.1 Bdellovibrionales bacterium | reverse complement strand
GATTCTCACCACAGCCCATTGCGTGAGTGATGCTACAAGAATCAAAATCACCTTTGATGTGGAGAACGGGGCTTCCGCCAGACAAACGCAACTCTTGGGGCCGGACTCCTGGATACAACATCCAAAGTATGATCCGAAAAAATCCCTCTATGAATTCGACCTTGCCCGAATCCGATTGAAAGAGGCAGCTCCCCTTTCTTCAAAGTCCATTCGCCACATTCCGAATTCAATTGTCCTTGCCCCGGGCGTCCGCGTGCAACGAATCGGTGTCGGCCTTCGAAACGGCATCAACTCGAGAAACTTCACGGATCCGAAATTTTTGTCAGTAGTGGGAAACACCTCGCTTGAAACCGAAGATTCCTTCAGTGCACCCGGCGACTCGGGTGGGCCTGTATATACCGCATCTTTCCAGCTCATCGGCATTCATTCCACCCTCGATGACCGTGATCACAAGGAAGCCAAGCGGGGATATGGCCCCTATCTTCCCGCATACAGGAAATGGATCTTCTCAAAATGAAATCACCGGTTCTCAATTTTGTTCCAGGAAAGGGCGCAACTGAATTTTTTAATGCTTTCGCCTCCTGCATTCCCGGATCCGGCGAGAACGGTCCTCCCCACTTTTACCATGAGGAAATTGCCTACACTGTGGCACACGGTGCGAGCCTGACAGGAAGTCCGTCCCTTTGCTTTGTGAAGTCCCACGGAATCGCAAAGGCAATGAACAGTGTGATTGCGAGTCTTCATTCGGGGACTGCTGCTCCGATGGTGGTGTTTACATTCGAAGATAAGGATGGCTCAAGCTCGGATCATCCCTTTCAATCCGCTGCCATGCTCTCCGGCGCTGGCGCAACTGTTCTGCCTTTGAGGGCGGGCTCGCTTTTTTCGGATTTCAAAGCCGCGTTGAATTGCTTCTTTCAGATCAAGTGCCCCGTGTTTTTGTCGATCAAAACCGGCACACTTCCGGATCCAACCGAGATCCAAACCTTTGCGAGCGAAGCACTTGCGCTACTCGCCTCGCCGCCCGAGGCCGGGCCCGTGCCACGATACCAGGCACTCTTGAATCCCCTCTTGAGCCCCAGGTTTTCAGCTCCGCTTCCGCGAATTCCAAACTGCCCGCAAGACTTGCCCCCCCATTTGATCTCCACTGCAAAAATCTACGAGCCAGCCATCGTCGCTCTCAAGCGGGTTGAATACTCATGGGTGACCGGGGATGCAGGAACCTCTTCTCTTTTTGGACTCCCACCGCATGATTTTGTGAATGTCTGCACTCATATGGGTGCTGCAATTCCTCTTGCGATGGGTGCGGTACTTTCGGGCAGGCAACGGGTCCTCGCCGTGACGGGTGATTTTTCGTTTCTTTCCACCGGTGCGCTCTCCCTTGCCGAAGCAAAACACAGGGGACTATCGTTTGATGTTTTAATCTTTCAAAACGGGATCGCTGCGGCTACGGGCGGACAAATCGTTGATCATGAACTGCTCGAGTCCCAGATCCCCAATGGAATCGAGGTCCACCGCCTAAATCACGATCCTGCTCAACTTTTTGAGCTTTTGAAAAATCCATCCGAATCCAAGGTCCAACCCCGGGTGGTTCTGTACGAGACCCCTACCTAGGGACACAAAAAGAAAACGGGGCCCGAATCCCGGACCCCGCCCTCTTTATTTCTTGGATTTTGGCAATCAGTAACAAATCGGACTTTGCTGGGCGAATCTCACCGCTTGATTGTAGTCGGGAGTATTGAAGAGAATTCTTCCTGATCGATCAATCACCCGGAAGAATCGCTGTCCCATTGCATTCCCTCCTCTCATGATCTGACAGCGGCCGATGTATCCACCATTGTTCCCCGGATATCCACCACCATTGCCAGGGTAACCGCCGTTATTGCCAGGGTAACCGCCGTTATTTCCGGATTGATTCACGTTGTTCACGATTCCCTGACAAAATCCCATTTGCTGAGATTGTTCTGCGATTCGAAGAGCTTCCGCATATTGAACGGTGTTGCCAAGGATTCGACCGGTTCCATCCTTCACCATGAACACCTGAAATCCACGTTGATCATAGTAGCTGTTGATCATGCAAGGCCCAAGCTGGCCAGGATACGGATAGCCGCCTCCACCATTTCCACCGCCGCC
>JAGWXK010000082.1 GCA_018969905.1 Bdellovibrionales bacterium | reverse complement strand
TGGCCGGTTCTTGCGGGGGTTGGCTTTACCTATATTCCAGCCTTGCAAGGTTACTCGCCACTGATTCTCCTTTTCATCGCGAGTGCCCTGCTGTTGTTTCGAGTCTGGAAGCGAGCATGAGTCGCATCACTCTCGGGGCGCAGCGGGAACTCATTGAAACCCTCTATGTAAAATTCCATGATCCGAAGTTCCTCGAGTGGGATCCTCTGAGTGTGGTTCGGTCCTTTGCGAGCTCACGGGACCAAGAGTACATCGCTCTGATTTCAGCTCTATTTGCCTTTGGTGGGGTGAAACAAATCATTGCGTCGGTCAGGCGCGCGATCGGACTTCTGGAGCTTGACCCTGCGTCCGGAAAAATCCAAAATTACCCTGCAGTTGAACTCGGATACCGTTTGGAAGGGTTTAGGCACAGGATTTACACGGGGCAGGATTTGATCGCCCTTACGCGCTTGTACCAGCGATCCGTTCAGGTGCACGGATCGCTGAAAGAGCATTTTTTGGTTCACCATGATCCCGGGGCTGAGACCATTGAGCGTGGGCTCACCGGCCTCATTTCGGAGTACAAAAAGTGGGCGGAGGCCCTTGAAATCAAGGGGCCACACTTCAAACACATGTTGAACTCCCCGGAAGATGGCTCGACCTGCAAGCGTTGGCTCATGCTTCTGAAGTGGCTGATCAGACGGGATGATGGAATTGACCTTGGGCTCTGGAGTGGGAGCGCTGCACTCCGGCCGGATCAGCTTTTGATTCCGCTCGATACGCATCTCTTTAAGATCTCAAGGAAACTCAGGCTCACACGGATGAAAACCGCGAACTGGAAGGCCGCCCGGGAGGTGACTTTGAATCTGAAGCGAATCGATCCAAATGATCCGACGCGTTTTGATTTCTCCCTTTGCCGGTACGGAATGTTTGACTATCGAAACCTCCATGAAAAAAAGCTGATCCCCTAGATGAAACTTGTTTGAAGATTGGATCAGCTTCGGGCAGACTTTTCTGCATGGAAAACACCCCGATTCAAAAACTGAACGAACTGAAAAACAAGATTGAAACCCTTTTCTCAAAGGACAAGCTTCAGGAGATCCAGTCCACCATTGCTTCCTCGATCGAGGAAACCCAGGAAATGGTGGGGAGCAAGATCGACTCTGAAATGAAGAAGACCTTGAAGGGCACCATGCAATTCATCAACGGCGCAAAAAGCGAACTTGAAGGAATGCAAAAGAAGATCAAAAAGCTGATGGGTGCCGCTCCTAAAAAGAGCGCGGGTTCCAAGAAGACTTCTGCGAAGAAGAAGACCGCGAAAAAAACGAAGTCGAAAACTTCAAAAAGATAATTTTGATCAGAATGCCTCAATAATAGGCAATGTTGTGGCATCAGAGTCCAGAAAGAGGAACTCAATCTTTCCCTTTTTGTTCTTTCGATATCCGATGATGATAGATTCATGTCCTGACCCGCGGATCAGTCCGGAGCAAAGCACTGATTGGGGGGTGAGCAAAAGCCTCAAAAAAAAGAGCGATACTCCAAGAAGCCATGCCCCCTTAACGGCGGTTTCCGGTCAAACTTGATGGTGGGTGCTTCGTGGCTGGAAGGGGTTTCGGATTAGGGGGGGGTCAGCTCCAATAGCTCCAAGGAATCAACCCCACGCCTTTTTTGGGCAGTTCAATCTTGTTGGTGGGGCCGATGAGAAACCCTGTTTTGGAATTCAATTTTCTCATGGCCGAGAGAAGGGGTTTTTCCTGCCAACCGCGTTGATTTGTGATTCCACTCACCGAGGGCACAACTTTGAATGGGATCCCATTGATCACGAAATCAACAAGATCACTTCGAGCGGTTTTGTAATAGGTGCGATCAAAACGCGCGCCCATGAAGCCATGCCTTGCGGAGATCTCATTCATCAGGAAGTGCCTGCACAACCCAAGGGTTGCGGCCTCTCCCGAAGTGTTTTTTAGAAGGTGGGAGAGCAGGCCGGAATCAAAAAAATACCAGATATCTTTTCCTGTCCCGGACTCATGGCAAAGGAAGCGTTTCAGTAAAAAAATCTCGCACATTGCATCCAGATACTTTCGAACCGTCCTTGCCGGCTGAGAAAAGTGCTTCAAGGTTGGGATTTCTCCGTCTTCGATGACTCGAACCATCCGATTCAAGAGGCCAAACGCAATGTCAGGATCGAATTTTCCGGGAATGAATGGAGCCAAGTCACGATAAATCGTGGTTTCAAGCCACGAGGACCAATAGAGTTGCCGTTCTTGTGCACTCCTCATGAAAGCGGGGACCGGCATTCCGCCACTGATCATCCGTTGAGCCCAGGATTCGATTTCGAAGCGGGCCGGTTCTGTGGACTTCATTTTGAAGTTTCGTGTGCTTGGTGCTTTCCGCTCCAGCTCGGAAAGAGTGAGCGGGTGAAGCTCAAACAGGCCAATTCGCCCCGTAAGGCTCTCTCTGATTCCGATCTTCTGCGAAAATGAGGAGGAACCTGTTAAAAAGTAACTGCCGGGTATTTTTCTGCGGTCGACCGAGTATTTGATCGCATCAAAGAGCGCCGGAGCTTTTTGGGCCTCGTCAATGACCAAAGGAGGGGTGATTTTTGCCAAAAAGGGTCTGGGTGATGTGGCCGCCTCTGTTCTGGTTTCGAGATCATCCAGACTTACTACATTTTGAATTCCGAGCAACCGAGTCAAGAGGGTGGTTTTTCCGGACTGCCGTGGCCCGATCAGGCCGATCACCGGCCAGAGTTTTGCGGCGGCTTCCATTCGGGGCTGGATATGGCGACTTCTCTCGTGCGGCATACATAATCCATAATAGTGTATATAAACGTACTTGTAAATTCATTTAATAACACTATTTTCTCGTTTCTCCTCCTCCATCGCCCGGACGATGATCACAAGGACACATGGAGCTCACGACCATGGCATTGCCGCGATTCAATTCGTGCGAAATGTAATCATTTTGATTAAGTGAACTTGTTGTAGACTTGAATCCTTCAAAGGAAAACCGGCGCCAAAGTGCTTTCTTTGAATGTTGCGAAATTTCGCAATCCGGACTATTCTCACCATGGTGAAGGAAGAGAAACGCGCCTGTAAAACCAGTCCATTGGGGGCTCCGAGAGGAAAAGAGTTTTATCGAATTCGAGGGAAACTGGAAAAAACAGGGCCATCCATTTTGGCGCCAGAGAATGCTTCCAAGGCAGATCGATTAAAATACAAACTCTGTGAAAAGTTTGTTGTTTACCTCACGAGGCAAAAATTATCGCAAGTCCAGCTTGCGAGGAAATTGAGGGTTGATCCGTCTCGCATCAATGAGATCGTGAGATATCGGATCGATCTCTATACGATCGACAAATTGATGGATCTGGCTGAGAGGTTGGATCTGGAGTTTGATGTGGAGGTCGCATGAGGACGTTGTCACATGGTTCAATTCGGTATGCTCGTGTGCCTTTCAAAGCGATCGTTCGATTTTTCATCATTGCTTCTGCGATTTACACATTCATGCTCTTGAACGATGTATACTCCTATAAGGTCTTTCCTAAAGGTGCGCTCAAAGCTGCAGAAATGTCTCTGCTCTGCCACTCGGGATTTTGGTTGACCACTCTTGATCTAAAGGGTTTTTGGCGTTTTCCAGTGATCGTTTTGTTAATTCCTTCGGCGATCGGACTGTACTTATTCACTTGGCATTCAAATGGTTTCACATTGGTCACGGGTCTGGTTGGACTGGCTTGGCTTATCCATAAGGTGTTTCGTGGCTGGTAGTCTAAACATGAATCGGTTCCGAGAGTTGTTCGAGGAGGCCCGTGTCGAAGTCTATGATTACTTCGATCGTTCCATACGCCGACTACCGAGAGACAAAGAAGGCTTGATCAAGATTGTGGGTGTGGGTTTGGATGACAATGATGTTGATGCTTTCAGGCACGCATATGTTAGCGGAGTATTTACCCAAGAATATGGAGAAAAGACCGCCGAGATTCTTGGTCTTTTGAATGAGTACGATCCAATCGGACAATCGTCAAATTCAGCAGACCCAAGATCGAGAAATATGGATCTATGGAATAATCGCGTCGGGAGGAAGTACGGCGGGAAAACGAGCGGAAGAAAGGGCCTTCTCAAGCTGATTCACCAAGCACTCAAGGCCGGTGAACTCATCACGGATCTGAAAGATCCTCGTAAGTTTTCAGGAAAGACTACTCCTCCAAAACGGATGGCGAAGCCGATCATAGCGCTGCAGAAGTCAAAGTCGGGACGCGTTGAGATGTATTTTGATCTGTTAAAGAGAGTGTCGATGACACGTGAGGAGTTGGTGAGCTCGATTCAATCGGGAGCATACTCGGGATACTCCATTAAAATCATTCGTGGTGTCGAAACACCTGTTTCAAAACACGATGGGAAGACCGGAAACAATATTGGATAGATGAATAATCCGATTTTGAAGTTCAATTTTCTTATTGCATAGAGATTAGATTTTTCCTGCCACCTGAGCTGATGGGTGATTCCACTCACAGAGGGAGCCGCTTGGGCCCGATCACCGCCCGGGCTTGATCACAAGCACGCTTGCGGCCAATTTTGATCCGGATCGTTGTGATGGATAGTGCTCGTTCCACTTTCCTGATTTTCCTTGGATTGCAACATCAACCACAGTCGAATCGCGATGCAGAAGCTGCGTGATTCCTGAGTCCTTCATCGCCACGGCAAGACAGCTTAAGGAAAGATTCCCATCTACATCTACCGTAACCGGTGATCCGTCCTTTGCAACACCAATCAGAGAGCGGGTCTCAGCCGCGGTGCTTTTGAAATCAGGAACTTTCAGTTCGTTTTCCAGTAGAATCGCAGGACCACTCTGAATCGCAAAATCGATTTGATCGCACTGAATTAAATCTTCGCCGTCGGATTCCCATTTTTTTTCGGACTCAGGTCCGAGCAAGCCACATTGAATGCAAAGAGTGCGGGTCGAGATGACGCGAAAGTGTTTTTTGAGTGGTGCGTTCCTGGGACGATAGGAGACAAACACCGCATTTTCACGGCCCCAATTTCCATCTTTAGGGTCAGGGGAGCAGCTGATTTTCGAGATCACCTTGCCGCCTGATTTCAAATAACCCTTGGGCGAACCGCCGGGCCCGTAAATGGGCCCGTTTCCAAGGTAAACCGCGCCCGAAAGGGCAGGGTCGGTGTTCCGGTTTTGAAATGCGGTGGCGATCGCGCCCTGGACTTCGCCGTTCAGAGGGATCACACTGAACTCGTGGTTTTTTGGATATTTCTTGATGAATACCTTTGGTGCAGTTCCATTGACTGAACATTCGGGAAGCGACGCCCATTGATCAAAAGCGGTCTCGGGAACGGGGCATGCGCTTTTTGAATTCACCGACTGAACCGCGTTCACAGCTTTTTCAATTGCGCGCGTATTTTCAGAATCAAGAGGAGCCGCGATTGCTGCACTCAAGCCGAACATCATGGAAATCAGCATCCCGCCTCCTCTTCACAGTATGACGCTAATAGATGCGCTTTCCAAGTGCCGAGCCCACAAGTTCGAGCCCGATTTCAACGGTGACATTGGTGTCACCTCGAAGGGCCGGATCAACATAGCCAAGCCTTGGATTGATTTCAACGAGGTCCATTGAAACTAAGGCGCCGGTTTCGGACGCGCTTTCTGCAATGTAATGGGCCTCGCGATAATTGAGGCCGCCCCGGACCCTGGTTCCTGTGCTCGGTGCAAAGTGAGGATCCACAGAATCAATGTCGTAGCTTAGATGAATGGGGCGCTTTCCGTTCTTAAAGAGGATCTCAAAGGCTCGATCCATCACGCCGCCAATGCCGAAGCGATCGACTTCGGTCATCGAAAACACATTCACTCCCCAGGACTTCATGAGTGTCCGCTCTTCCGGATCAATCGAGCGGATTCCAACCAGCACTAGCTGATCTCGAGTCAGGAAGTTTTTGAGCCAATCAAAGCTTTTGATCTGGTAGCGCTGCATGATTCCGGTAAGGAAGGACAGCGGCATTCCATGAATGTTTCCAGAGGGCGATGTTTCAGGGGTATTGAAGTCCCCGTGTGCATCGACCCAAATCACGCCAAGATCAGGGCGCTCGAGCAAGGCTCCTCCGATCGAGCCGATCGCAATGCTGTGATCTCCGCCAAGGGTCAGGGTAAATGCGCCTTCACGGTGGGATTCGCTCGAGAGTTCTGCGATCTCGCGGCAGGCATCTCCCAGTTCATTCGGGAATTTGATCTTGTGGCCATGTTGGTGGGCGGGAAGGCTTCCTTTTGGCGAGTTCCACTTGAGATCGTGCGGATCCACTTCGCTTGACTTCCCAATAGTCCATCCGAGAGAGCGGATCTGATCAAGTAGGCCGTTTTGAAGAAGAATGGAAGGGGCTTCATCCACTCCTTCCAGAGTTTGGCCAAGGGCAACGGGGGCTTGGATCAGGTTCAGGGTGGGCTTCTTCAGATATTGTTGGTGGGGCGTCATTAACAAGGGTCCTTTCAAGGGTTTTGGTAGATCTTTTCGGCCATTTTCAGCATGACTTCAGATGTGGTGTGCGTACCATCCTGCCAGAAGCTGTCAAGGGATGTGATTCCATGCTCAAAATATCTTGGATAGCTGAAATCGTGCACATGAATGTTGGGTCCCTCAAAAGACTGCAATGTTGTTATCCAGTTTTGATAAAGGCCGGTTTTTGAGAAATGATCCTTGAACCTTTCATAGAACAATTCATGGAAAGGAGAGAGAATCAGATGCACTTCGACCCCGGTGCGGGTTTTTATATCGTTCAAAAGACCGGTAAACAGTTCAAGCGCAATCGGATCAAGCTGAGTCATCTCCGAATAGAGGGGGGTGAGGGCGATTGCAGAAGACATCACACGCTTCTCGATTGAATCCCCGGCCTTGCCACCGATCATCGATCGCGTGGTCGATCCATCTTCGTTGTAACTTGAACGACAAAGTCCCTTACGATGCAAGAGATAATCCTTCCAAGTGCGAATTGCGCGATCGATTACCGTGAAGGAGAAAAAATCATTGAACCGGTCGCTCAGGTCAGGCTTAAGATCCGGCAGGAAGCGTGGATCGAGCCATCCGCGCATTTCAGGTTGATAATAAACCTGCGTTTCGAGCTTGGCTTTCGCGAACTCGAACAAATCCGATACATAAATGATCCGTTTTAGGTTGGGCTGAACCGAGAGGGCGTGGCGGATCAGGATCACCCGAAGCGGAAGGCTTGCTCCACCTGAATTCGATGCAAATGCGTTCACGCCAAAGCGCTCTTTCAGGACCTGAGGCACAAAAATTTCGCTGGTGGAGGAGCCGATGACCAGATCGGTGACCTCTTTGGCATCCTCGATCAGTTTGAACCGTTTGTAGGCCTGATTTCGGTCTGAAAGAAAGTCCATCTTCCAAGGGAAGTTCAGGTTCCGAAATGGATCAGTCCAGGTGACCAATCCCATGATCAAAAGGAGAAGGATCAAGGAAAACAGGCTGAAGTGAAGAATGAATTTTCCGGGTCGTTCCATGGTTCCTCAGAATTGAAAATAAAGAAAAGGCGAATTTTTTGAAAAGAACGCAAGGCTCGCAATAAACAGAAGTGCCATCGCCCACGCGAAACGGGGGCTTTTCATCCTGCCCCAGGCGATCTCGGAGGTGTTTTTTCCAAACCATGCGATCATCGCGGCAAAAAAAAGCGCCACAAAGAAGCGATCCCGGAAGGCAGGCTCGAAGTAGTGCAAGGAAACGGTCGGGCTTTTTGAAAAAAGGTGGCGAAACCACTCGGTTGCAAACGCAAGATCGGGAGAACGGAAGAAAACCCAACCCATGGTGACCAGGAAAAAGGTTCCAAGCGCCTTGAGAGGACCGGGGAGTTTGGAGAGTCTTCGCTCAACGACGGTATCCTGAAGGGCTCGCTCGATTGCTAGGAGTACGCCATGAAAGGCTCCCCAGAGCAGAAACACCCAGTTCGCCCCGTGCCATAACCCGCCCAAAAGCATGGTGAGAAGGAGATTCCGGTAGGTTTTCATTGGCCCGTTTCGATTGCCACCCAAGGGGATGTAAAGATAGTCCCGTAGCCAATTGCTAAGGGAGATGTGCCAGCGCTGCCAGAATTCAGTGATGGAATGGGCTTTGTAGGGTGAGTTGAAATTTTGCGGAAACCGGACATTCATCATCTTCGCCAGACCAACCGCCATGTCGGAGTACCCTGAGAAGTCGAAGTAGAGTTGGAATGAATAACCAATGGCGCAAAGCCAGGCCTCAAGAGTACTCAGGTAGGGCAGAACCTTGAGAACCGGATTCACTCCGTCGGCCAGACGATCTGCGATCAGAATTTTTTTACTGAGACCGATCACAAACAGCTGAATCCCCTCGGCAAAGGAGGACGGGTTGAATCGTCCCTTTTCCGGATCTTCGAGCTGATGCACAAGCTCATCGTGCCGAATGAGTGGGCCCGCAACAAGATGAGGAAAAAACGCGACAAATCCGGCATAAGCAAGAAGATCGCGATGAGGTTTGCAGCGACCAAGATAGACATCGATGGTGTAGCTCAGGGAAATGAATGTGTAAAACGAGATCCCGATCGGAAGAACGACATCCAGATGGAAGCTCGATCCGGGAGGGAAGTTCAGCCAGCGGGCGAGACCCAGGGCGGATTCGACAAAAAAATTGCAGTATTTAAAGTACCCAAGGACTCCAAGATTGATGATGATTGAAATCCAGAGAAGTCTTTTTTTGGCAGACTGATCCTTGGTCTCGTGAATCCGGATTCCAAGAAGGAAATCCACCAAGGTGGAGAACAAAAGAAGAGCGATGAACTTGTAATTCCAAAATCCGTAAAAGACATAGCTTGAGGCGAGCACCATCAGGAGCCTTGATTTCCGCGAGGGAATCCGGAAATAAAGCAGAAGAACCAGGGGAAGAAAGATGAAAATGAACTCAAAAGAGCTGAACAGCATGATCAGTACTTTGGCGGGTACACTTACCGTCCGTGCACCAGGGCATTGCAGGTCATCGCTGTGCGCGTTTCGTTCTTCCAGTCATCCTGTATGAAAACGAAAGAATCTGGCTTGTGGGATTCCGAGTTCATCTTGAGCACGAAAGCCTCGGCCCCGCTCGCAGTACCGATCGCGGATTGCAGGACTTCGTGTTGGAAGGTGGCAGAAAGAGCATTCACATCCACTACCGGTGGGTGCTGAAGGGTGCGGGCTTGATTTCCGTATTCAATCATCACGCGTTCATTCAATGGGTTCTTCACACCACCCTCGAATGCAATTCCTTTCACTTCAAACGAGCAGGATCCTCCCGAATCAGTCGCGCCCTGATAGGTGCCAAGTTCAAGGTGGGCAAACGCAGAAGATGCGCTAAAGGCGAGTGCGAGGGCAAGAGTTTGAAGTTTCATCAGGATCTCCTTTGGAATGGAGAAAGCCTCGCAGAATCCTTTGGGTTTGGCAATGAGGGGAGTTTATTTGGAATACACGGATTTCAGGATGGCGCGGTCGCCGGGGCTTAAGGAAAATGCGCCTCCGCGAGCAACGAGCTGTCGGGTATGGCAGTAGCTCATGATGGATTTCGAATCATAGCCGGATCGGAGAGCACCTTTGAGTTCATAGAGGTTTTCAAGGTACTTCCCAGGAGCGAGAGCAAACGCTGGATCAGGCCCCTTTTTCAGGTCGGCCGCGTATGGACTGGAAAGGCAATACGGGTCCTCGAGTGCCTCCTCGCGGTAGGCGGCATGTTCATGATGAAGGCCTGCCAGATGTCCGAATTCATGAAGCGCGGTCAATCGGATGGATTCCTCGTAGCCTTGGGTCTTGGAATGAAAGGTGCTCTCGGATGGAATCTGGAGAACTACGGATGGCATCCCCTCATCTTCCTCGGGATTCCGACGAACGATCTGTCCCAGGAAAAGATCCACAACAGAAACCCCGATGGATGAGCCGCCCTCGATGATCTCATCAAAGGAATCCACCTGCTCAAGCGCAAGAATCGCATCCGCATCGGGCTTGCCGCCTTCTACCGGGATTCGGCACTTTTGAAATCCTGTGAACGCTAGGCCGGTTTTCTCCAGCGTGAACTCGGATTGAATCAGGTTTTGAATCGAACTTGCAAGCGATGGAGAATGGAACAAGTTCGATTCGTTGAAATAAAGCGTGTCATCAAGAAGTTCCGGGTTTTTTCTGAACTCGACGGAATCGAGCCAACAAACACGGATTTCATTTTGATCCCAGCGAGCCGCGGGCTCAAAGGCACCGGAGTGCGCGCGGAAACTTGCAAGGATTACAGGAAACAGAAGGGCAAAGAATCGTGTCATGGGTTGCCGGACTTACCAGCACGGTTCCCAGCGCTTGGTTACTGGATCGTAACAAGCGGGAGCCTGATCTCCGGCGCGTGCAGCACTCAAGCAGGGCTCAAGCTTTCCGGTCGCTGGATTGTAGCAGGCATCTTGGTCCGAGATTGACTCTCCAACTGCGAGCAAGCATGGCCCAAGCTTGCCAGTCACTGGATCGCGGCAGGCGTCCTCAGTCACTGATACGGCTGAGCCGTTCTCAAGAGTAAGGCTAAATTCGCCAGCCTTAGCGGATGCGAAAGTGGCAAGAGAAAGGGTCAGGGCTAAAATCAAAGTTTTCATAGAGTCATCCTTACTTGCGGGTCGGAGAGGGGTATTTCCGATCTCAGCGGTCGGGATGTTATCAGAAATAATGCGCCGCGTCCAGAAGAAAGTTTGATGATCCACTTCGAAGTCTCAGATCATGGAAAGATAAAACGAGTTTCATTCACTCGTAGATGTCCTTCGATTGAATTTTAAAATATTCTTGTACGTGTATCAAAGCCAAGAGCCATCGCCTCGCCAGATGAAAGGTTTTTCAGAGTGGAGAATTGATCTTCTGAATATTGGCTTAATGTTGGGGAGTGCTCTATTCGCATTCTTCTTTCCATTTGAAACATTCCTTCTTGCGTACGCGATCCTGGGACCGCTCCACTACCTTACGGAGATCAGCTGGCTCCATGACCGAAATTATTTCACTAAGGGGAGATATGATTTCGTATTTCTGCTCCTCATTGGAGTCCTGATCTCGTTCGGGATCTTGGCAAAAGACAATCATTTCAACCGACCCCTTTATGATCAGATGATTGAAGCCAATCTTTTCGACCTTCTTCCCGTGTTGGCGCTGTTCACGGCGCTTCTTTTTGTGACTCTTACCAAAACAATCCCAAAGCTCATCGGGACTATTGCCATTTATCTCGGGTTGTCTTGGTTTTTTTCCAGGGAACGAGCGGAGATCCATCAGACAAGCACACTGGTGTTTGGACTTACCGTGCTATTGCCCACTTTGATTCATGTATACCTCTTTACCTTTTTCTTCATGTTCTTTGGGGCCTTAAAAACGCGGAGTAAGTCAGGAATCCTATCGGTGGCTGCTCTGGTGATCATCCCGATCATTCTCTTTTTTTTCCCCCCGAGCCCCCCGGGAGTAAATCACGTTTCTCGGTATGGAAAAGAAACGTACTACGCGAATGGAAATGGTTTTTTCTATCTCAACGCGGCAATTCTGAGTCATTTCAATCTGATTGAAACGCCTCCGATCGAAGATGGAAATGAAGAAGATCTATTGGCTTCGTCATCTGGAACGGAAAATTTGCCTACACGAAAAGGATCTCTTTGGGACGCGGTATTTTTTTCCGGCATTGGAATTTCTCTGATGAGGTTCATTGCATTTGCATATCTGTATCACTATCTGAATTGGTTCAGTAAAACCGAAATCATTCGTTGGCATCAGGTTCCCAGGCGTCGATTGCTTGGCGTGATCGCGATTTGGGTTTTATCTTGCGTAATCTATGCGTACGATTATCAACTCGGCCTTGCTTGCCTATTTTTTTTAAGTTTCACTCACGTTTTATTGGAGTTTCCGCTAAATATTCTTTCGATGATCGGGATCGCTCAAGAGTCGATCGGCGTCATTCGGTCTTGGCAAAGTCGGCGACGGTAGTGGGGGTTTGTTTGGTTGTGCAAGCATCGAGAGCAGTCAGTTCGCAAGTGCCGTGAGTGAACCATATGAGAGCTTGCGAAGGTCGTCTTTTCGGAGGTTCAGATCGAGGCGTGAATTGAGAAGACATTCTCATCATCATGTTCATCAGCACCCCATGCAATTTCTCCCTCAAAACATGAATGTACCCTTCATGCCCTTCCCGATGATGATGGGTATAGGATATCCGCTGATTCCAAGTCTAGGAATGTGCAGATTCGGAGTGGGTTGCTGAATGACCAGGTGAGGAAGAAAAACCAGAAAAGTGTGAGATTAGAATGGTATCCCCGCACATGTGGCCCGTATAAAATCGCCGTGGCGCACTGGTGCTTTTAGATCAACGCTCAGTTGATGTGAGTGGGAATCAAGTTGGCGTGCTTAATCATTTCGCTGCATTGGCGTAATACGTTCGCCATCATTGGTTCAGCCACTTGCATGACTTTAACGGACTAACGCTCTTGTCACCGTCAGAACTTCCACGGCGCATCATTATTAGCTAAAGCCCCAAGGCAATTCAATCCGATCAGTGACAGATGAAGGCACCATTTTTCTTTATTCTTTTGGCCTCAGTAGCTTCTGCAAAAGAGCAGAGTTCAAATATTGGATTGAGCGATTGGCCCCAATCTTGCGTTGAATTTTGCAGTAAATCGAGGCCTGCAACTAAGTGCGATGCTCAGAAAAAGGTTTCAAGCGGCCTGGATTCCGTACTTGTGGGATGCTTGAGTGAATGCATGAGCCTCCAAAAGCAAATAGAGGCAAGCTTTGCGGTGGCAATTCGGTCCTCACTTCAAGAAACGATCGCCGAAACTTGCGGTAAAGATGAGTCGAAAAAATCAAAAGAGATTGTAAAGCGCTTTACGCTTCAACTGGGCACAGGATTATCCAAAGAGCGAATTGCAAGCCCCATCGCAATGCTGAGCTACGAGCGCTCCAGTCATCGTGCAAATGGATTAGGAGGTGATTTTAAAACTTCGGCTTTTTTAGGACAGAAACCTCAAACCATCACCGACCTCTATGTATCCGGCCGCGGGACGGCAGGAATCCAAGCCGGCTACGGGGTAAGCTTTAGAACAAAAAGCCGATTCGAAATCGCACTTCGAGAAGGCATTCACCTTCCTTTGTGGAATGAGAAAGATCGAAAACCACTTCCGACCAGTAAGCCTGACTCATCATCAAACGGGATAGCGATCATCCATGTGGAATTACCCGACTCGCCCGAAACAAACGGTGCCCCAGATGGACCAATAGTCAATGTTATTTCTGAAGAAGAGAAGCCAAAGGTTGATACCAGTCAACGTCCAACCGAGATCAACTTTGCTGACCCTACCTTTATTACCGAATTGGAAATTCATTACCCCGTATCCAAAGCCTGTGAAATCAGCGCACAACTCGCAGCCCAAACTGACTTCAGTCTAAATGGCTCCCTTGCGAATCAAGTATCCCTTTTTGCCCAGCTCGGCATCAGTTACACCTGGATCAAGAGAAAGAAATGAAGGTTCTCCCTACTGTGGTTCTCCACACTGTGGAGTGGGTGTTGAATGAAAAAAGCATAAGTAGACGACTTTGATAGAGTTTTAG
>JAGWXK010000162.1 GCA_018969905.1 Bdellovibrionales bacterium | reverse complement strand
TCCTGCGGCCTCGCTGCCGGCAGTCCTGCCTCGCGAGAGTCAGCCAAACCTCAATACCCCACGGCTAAATGCAACCAAATCCCCAAGGGAGAGCCGACCCAGGAAGGCCCAGTTCACCAAAGCACTCTATTGTTCGCAGATTTCGCGGACCACCACTGAGGCGCAGGCAAGCCCGAAGGCTCCGGTCAGGAAACTCGCATTCCCGAGAATCACGTTTCGATTGTCGCAATTGAAGAACTCATTCTGACCTTGCGGGCACACACAGCGAAAGCCTTTGCCGTTGTCGTACTTCAGCTCCATGGGTGCGCGCGAGGGCTCCTCGGAATAGATCGCAGGAATGTTGAACTCGCCCGTTTCAGGAAACCCGTGCTGATCACGCAGAATCCGGCGCAGCGCTTTCGCCAGGGGATCAACCGTAGTGAGCCCAAGATCCTTTACCCGAATGCGGGTCGGGTCCATCTTTCCACCCGATCCGGTGGAGGTGACGACGCGAATGTTTTCATTGCGGCATTTTTCAAGCAAATGACACTTCGGTGTGACGCTATCAATTGCATCAATCACGAACTGCGGGCGCTCGCCGTGGAATTTTTCGGCCTCAGAGAAAATCTCCTCACTGAATCTTGCATTGTAGAATTTTGGAATCGCAAGGACGCTTGCCTGGGGGTTGATCTTCCGAAGGCGCTCGGCCATGACTTCCACTTTCTTGTCGCCCACAAGACCATTGAGCGAGTGAAGCTGGCGATTGAAGTTCGTGATGCAAATCTCATCAAAATCAACAAGCGTGATCTTGCCAACCCCGGAACGTGCGATCGCCTCGGCCGCAAACGATCCCACTCCTCCGATTCCCACGATCATCACGTGAGCGCGAAAGAGGCGCTCCATGGAAGAATCCCCCACCAGTCTTCCCATCCGGTCAAACCGGCGGTGCAGCCGATAGGTCTCCATCTCGGAGTCGGTCATGGGGAGAATCTGTGAGGTTTCGGTCGTTTCCATAGGCGACCAAACTTATCTGATTTTAGAAAAATTTTCAGCCACTTTTTCTTTGAGCTCCGGGAGCGGCACCCCAAGAATTCTACTTGCCGCCTGATAGACCTCCACCACTAAACGAGGTTCATGGATTCCCTCGCAAAAAGCCTGGTCGGGAGCATCCGTTTCAAAGAGAAGATTTGAAAGAGGAGTCATCTTCAATGCCGCCTTTGCCCGCCTTCCGGAATCCGGGCTCTTGCGGGCGATTCCACCTGAAAACGAAAGAAGCGCGCCGAGCTTCACCCACTCTTTTGCATCTTCCGCGCTTCCCGAAAAACTATGAATCATAAGCGGCACCGAAAGCTTCGCTGCTTTCACCAGCTCCCGCGCTCGCGCATGTGCGTGCACAATGTGAAGAACGAGTGGCTTCCGCTCGTTTTCTGCAAGCAAAAGCGAACGTCTGAAAAATTCCTCTTGAAGAGCAAAGCACTCCGGGTTTCGTTTCTTGTAGAAATCAAGGCCCGTTTCACCCAGGGCATCGGCCTTCGGGAGTTCCTGTCTGAGCAATTCAAATTCACGCTCCAGTTCAGTGGGCGCAAGCTGCTCGATCCTCCACGGATGAATGCCAAAACTACTGCGAATCACTTCAGGAAATTTCTTTTTTAGCTCAAGCTGGCATGCCCACTCCGAACTTTGCACTCCACCCAGCATCAGGCAACCTACCCCGGCACCCAAAGCCTCCCGAATTGCAATCTCGGAACGCGCCTCCATGCGGACGTCACTCAGATGACAATGGGAATCGATAAATGGAGCGGCCATAGCCCCCTTTTTGCCAGAAGCTTGACTCTAAGGCCAGAGGGGTTTTCTTCCGAAGAGTTTTGGAATGGAAGCACTCCTCCGAGTTTTTCTCATTACTAGCCTTGTCTTCAACCTCCTGCATCTTCAAACGAGTCAGGCTGCGAAACTCACTTGCGTTCAGAGCCTCACCTCGGTCTTTCGGAATTCAAACCTGAAGACTGCCGAGAGAATCCTCTCGGAATATACTCCTTTTGACAAAAAGGGGGTTTCACTAACTTTGATCACAGAGACAGATCACTCTGCCGTGCTAAAGGCATGTACCGAAAGTGGAGATCAATTTATCCTAAAGGTGAATTCTCTCGCCGAGGCCTTCAACGATTATTACGGATTGAAAATTCTGAAACGGC
>JAGWXK010000081.1 GCA_018969905.1 Bdellovibrionales bacterium | reverse complement strand
TACATCCGGAATTGGTCGCTCTGGCTTGATGTGAAAATCCTTTTTTGGACTTTTTTCAGGGGCTTTGTGAACCGGAATGCGTATTAGGAAAATCGATCTTTACGTTTTCAAGGAAGTGCTGACCCCCTTTTTGGGCGGTGTGGTGTTTTTTTCTTTCGTGTTTCTTTTATTTCAGATGTTGCGCCTTGCCGAGGAGCTGATTGTAAACAATGCTCCATTCGGCTTGGTCATGAAACTGCTGTGGGCGCTTGTTGTAAACTTTCTGCCACTCGGATTGCCGGTGGCCTTTCTTGTCGGAGTTCTCATGGCCTTTTCACGCTTTTCCGGAGACAGTGAGATCGTAGCGATGAAAGCGGTGGGGATGGGCTTGCCCAGGATTTCAGTTCCGGCCTTCGTGCTGTCAATCGGGGTGGCCATCCTTTCTTTGCTTCTGAATCTCAACTGGGCTCCCTGGTCGGAGATCAGCATGCGGAACACCCTCATGAAGATCGGAAACCGTAAGTTCGCCTCTTCCATCAATGAAGGCACTTTCACCTCGGGATTCTTCAATTTGCTTTTGTATACGGAAAAATCGAACAATCGCGCGGGGAAGATGGAGAAGGTGTTTCTATACGATGATCGTGATCCGCAACATCCGATGACCGTAGTGGCAAAAACAGGGGAATTGATTCGGGTACAAACCGGAGAGGACGATCTTGGAGGCCTGGTTCTTCAACTTCAGGATGGAAGTCTTCATCAGGCCAATCAGGCGAGTCCTGATTATCAAAAGATGGATTTTTCAACCTATCAGGTTTTTTTCGATATCCCCGACAAAACCGGAAAGTTCTCGTTCAAGCCGAGAATGTACGGAATGACTGAGTTAATGCAACAGATCAGGGACTCGGGATCCTCGGTGGATCGGTTGAGGGAATTGAAGACAGAGTTTTGGAGGAGAATCGCTGTTGCGATCACCCCGATCCTCTTTGTGCTACTTGGAATCGGATTCGGAACGGTAAGGACCCGGGGGGCTCGCGCTGGAGTGATGCTGGTTGCTTTTGTAACCATGGGTTTGTATTGGCAGATTCAGGTTTCATCCATCTGGATCGGGGAGAGAGGGCAGCTGCCAGCATGGCTTGCGGTCCAGATACCAAATCTTCTCGTCGCGGCTGTGGGCATGTTCACTTTTCGCAGGGCGTCCTGGTAATGTCGAGGTTCGATCCTGAATCCTATCTGCGATACCGGATCGAGTATCCGGAAGAGCTTTTCCTTCCTTTAGCGCCCTTTGTTTGTCAGCGTCGTAGCCCCTTCCATCTTTTGGACCTGGGGGCGGGGACAGGTCTCTCAACTCGGTCATTTCTAAGGTTTTTTCCAGGTGTTGAACGTGCAACCCTGGTTGACCCGGATCCGGCGATGCTCGCGGTTGTAAAGGGGTGGCAGCACGATGTCGATACAGATGTACGAATTCATCTCGGAACAGGGGAGTCATTCGAAGCATGTGAGCCTGCGGATCTGATCCTGGTTGGTTCCGCGTGGCACTGGATGAATACTCAAGCCACTCTCGAGTCTGTGAAGAGGGCGCTCAAGCCCGGCGGTGCGTTGTTTATTTTCGAATATCAATTCCCGAAGGTTCGGGAGGGCGGGAGGGGCTTCGGGATCAATGAGTGGATTCGACGCTCTTTCAATTCAACTTGGAAGGAACAGGATCAAAAGCCTCGGGGTTCTTTGCAGGAACTACTGAAGATGGTTCGGCAGCACTGCGACTTCTCCTTTCGTGGAGAGACGCGGATGGAGCGCGACTTTGCGCTTTCGTCAGAGGATTTTTTCGGATTGATCCTCTCACAGAGTCGATACCTGGCATACGAGCGGCAATTTGAGAAAGAACAGATCACAGTCCTTCGAGCCCAATTGTTTCAGAATTTGCGTCAAATCTGGGAGGATGGCGCCACGCATTCCTTTGTTTACCGATTTCACGGAGTCCGGTTTCAAGTCAGGAGTGTGTAAAATCGCCCCATTTCTTATGTGAGATTTTGCTTGAGTCAAAAAAACAGCGCAAAACACTTACAATGTTGATGATTTTTGAGAAAAGAGAAAAAAGCAAGAGAGTTAGCCTTTAAAACACATTAAAAACAACAACTTATAAGTGGTGGATAACTTTCAAATGTGTGGGGATAACTTTTTTCGTATGACTTTTTTGATCTAAGAACATCTAAGTTTCAATCAAGTCCCTTGATAAAATTTGATAATTCTTCAAAGAATCTAAGGTGATGGGCTCACTGGACTCGCGGAGGGGGAATTGTGTCGGAGAGGGGGCGTCCCCCCATTTCGTTCCCCGAATAAGGGTTCACTTCCCCTTCTTTCTGCATTTCGAACATTAATGAAGAAAGCTCCGAGAGAGGGGTCTTTCGAGTTTTGAATTGGAGCTTTGCCGATGGATTTGATTCAAAAAGAATTCTGTTTTTTGCCTTGATGACGAGAGTTTTCCCCGCCCGCAAGATCAGCATTCCGACCGGCTTCTCATCCGCTTTATAGCGAGTCCAGGCATCCTCGGTGGCGATAATGACGAGTTTGATCTTGGCCTCCTGGGCGGTCAAATCATCTCCCTTGTTCAGTTTGTCGGGGGAGGGGCTGGGCTGAAGGGGGGCATCGGGGATTGTTGTGGGCGAGGCGGACGGTTTTGAGGTAACTGCGGGCATCGCAGGTGAGGCGCCGGGAGTTGGGGTGGTCGGGGCTGGCGATGCGGTAGCTTCAACTTCGGATTGGATTGGGGCCGGATTGAGGGCTTCGATCGCGGGAGAAAACTCACTGGGGCTCGGCGCGGCATCCTCCAGTGCGTATTCTTTGTGTTTCTCCTTGCTTCGGTGGTTTCCGGGTTTGAAAACCAAAACCACGGCAAGTGTAAATCCTCCTGCCATGACCAGGGCAATCCAGGTCCAGCGCTTGTTTTGCTCGAGTTCTTTTCCCTCGAAGGCATAGCCATGATGGCCCTGGTCCCGGGCCTGACGTTCACCGAATCTGGTTTCGAGAAATTCCTGATGTTCAAACAGTAGCGCATCGGAATCGAGTTTCAATGCTTTCGCGTAATTGACTATGAAGCCTCGTGTGAACGCCTTTGCGGGAAGCTCGCTGTAGCGATCCTCTTCGATTGCCCTGAGGATCTTGATGTGGATCTTGGTCAGAGCAGAAATCTGTTCAAGACTTTTTCCGCTTTCGATTCGCTTTTGCTTGAGTTTTTGGCCGATGGTCACGGAATTTCCCTCAGATATTCAGCAGCCTTCTCGTAAGACGCCCCATCTGGAAAAAGACGCTGAATTTCGATGAATTTGGAACGGGCCTCGTCAAAACGTTTTTGTCGCACGAGGGTTTGTCCGAGTGCGAAGTGAGCCTCGCTGATTCCGGAGCAGGCCCCTTTGGTAGCGGAGCTCAGATGTCGGTCGGCTTTGGCGAGCTCGTTGCGTTCCAGCATGATTTTTCCGAGATAGATTTGAGCCATGCAGGTAATGGCACCGCCTTCTGAAATGGCCTGATTCAGCCACTTTTCGGACTGCACATAATCAAGTTTCTTGAAGTAGAGGATGCCCAAATTGATTTTTGGCAACACGCTCTCCCGATACAGGATGTCGGAGGCGGCGGATTTCAAAAGAGGTTCGGCCTCATTGAGTTTTCCCTGATCGAGAAGGATTTTTCCAAGAGCGTTTTTTGCTGCGGTGAATTTCGGGTCAAGGCCCAGGGCCGTTCTGGCGGAAGCCTCCGCAAGAGCCATCTCGTTCTTGTTGAGATAAGCGAGTGCGAAAAGGTAGTGCTCCTGTGGGATTGAATCATCCAGTTCCTTGATCCGGTTCAGGGTTTCAAGTGCACTGATTGAGTCCTTTTCTGCCACTGCAGCAGATGCGATTTTCATGAGGCCATCGATTTTTTCACGTTTGCTCAAGCTTCTCGGCGAGTTTGGGGAGCTTGAGCAGGCTGAAATGAGAGCGGGAAGCGCGACGATGAAGAAGCGAAGAACCCTTGTTTTTGGCCGAGATTTCATATGGCGAGTCTACCGCTTACCGGGAGAAAAGTGCAAGGGATTCGACATGAGGAGTTTGTGGAAAAAGATCCAGAACTCCGAGACGAACCAGTGTGTAACCCCGCCGGATCAGTTGGTTCGCGTCCCGGATGAAGGAGTCAACTTCACAACCAACCAGGATCAGACTTGAGACCTGGGCCTTTTTGAGTTTTTCGCAAAGAATGCGGGCATTGGGGCCCATGCCCTCCCTGGGGGGATCCACGACCAGGGAAAACGAGCCGTTCGCGGATTCGGGGGAAAGGGGTGATTGAATCCATTTTTCAATGGGCTGACGGATGAAATGAAAATGGGAGGGGGTGGAGGCAGGTGGATCTTTGGGTGTGAACAGGTCTATGCATTCAACCCGCTTGAAGCGCTCAGCAATCGGGAGGCTCAGGTTTCCGGTGCCTCCGTAAACATCCAAAAGGGTGTCCGCGGTCCCGGTGTTTGCAGACACCCACTCTTGAAGTTTCTTGTTCTGTTCATCGTTGACCTGCCGGAATCCAAAGGCGGCATGGCGACGGTTCCAGGCGGATCGGACCGCCCCCTCCTCGCTTAGGTCAATTTCCAGCTTGAACTCCCCCCGAAAACTTCGGAATCCCCGTTCTCGAAGCTCGGGAAGCATGTCGTTGATCCTGGGATCGGCAATTGCGCAGTTCGTGATATCGACGATTTTTTTTGTGCCAGGCTCGAAAAACCCGAGTGAAGCGTGGTCTGCGTTGCCATGAAGTTGAATCCGGTTTCGGTAGTGATATGGATGTTCTGCCGGCATTTCGTCTACCGGGACCGAGTCCACAGCGATTCCCGCGCGGCCGAGTGCATGAAGAAGGCCCTTCTTTTTGGTTTCAAATTGAAGCGGGTAGGGCAGGTGCTGCCAGCTACAGCCTCCGCATTTCATGAATGCCGGGCATTCGGGTGTTGCCCGGCTTGCGGATGTTTTGAGCCATTCCAGCGCGACCCCCTGGCAGTAGTTCTTTTTTCTTTCGACAATTCGGATGCGAAGCTGATCTCCAGGGGCGGTGAAGGGAACAAAAACGATTTCGCCCGAGTCGAGTCGGGCGACACCGGAACCTCCGCGGGAGAGGTCGTGAATGGTAACTATCCGTTCTTCCACGGGGTGGGTAACCAAGATTTCAGGCCGATCAATGGAGGCACAGGGATTCAAAACGAAACTCGGGACTCACCCATCGGGTGCAGGTTCCCGATTCACTCTCTTCGCTTGAGGCGGCAATGTCACGACCGCTCAGTTCGCCTGTACGGACCACGGCCCCTTCACTGAAGTCCACGAAGGAGTTTCTTCCGCGATTTTCGGATTTCCGGAATTGATAAATCCAGCGATCCATTCCATTTTCACGAATCACGGAATCAGGATGCCCGAGGAGAGATAGCACTCTTTGTTGGCTCATGCCTCTCTCAAGGCGCGAAAGGTTGACGGAGTTCTCGGCACCGAAAAAAGTAGAGCAGGCGGATAGCAGGATTCCTGTAAAGAAAAGGGCCGCAAGTTTTCGCATCATAAGATCACCTTCCTGCTCTGATTATACGGGTGCCGCAAAGAACCTGTTAAGCGAATTCGGGGCCGGGATCGATTTTTCCTACGACTTGTGTGTAAAAAATTCAATTTTCAGGCCCTTGCGGTGACGGGGGGCGGCTGATTTCGGGGTTGGCATTTGAAGCTGCTTCCTGATAGGTTTCGGGGGAGCACTTCATGTCAAAAAATATACGAAATTTCTGCATTATTGCCCATATCGACCACGGAAAATCAACCCTGGCCGACCGCCTTCTGGAAAAGACCGGAACGGTGACCGCCCGCGAGATGGAGGCTCAGTTCCTCGATAATATGGAACTGGAGCGTGAGCGCGGCATCACCATTAAGGCGCAAAGCGTGCGTCTCAAGTACAAGGCCAAAGATGGAAAAGAATATGTCCTTAATTTGATTGATACTCCAGGCCACGTGGATTTCACTTACGAGGTTTCTCGATCCCTTGCGGCTTGCGAGGGAGCTATTTTGGTTGTGGATGCAACTCAAGGCGTTGAGGCGCAGACGCTTGCCAACGTGTTCCTTGCGCTCGAGAACAATCTCGAGGTGTTTCCTGTGATCAACAAGATCGATCTCCCCTCGGCCGATCCGGAGAAGGTCAAGAAGGAAGTCGAGGACACCATCGGTTTGGTCGATGTCTCGCGTTCGGTCTTGGCAAGTGCGAAATCCGGAATCGGGATTGAGGATGTGCTCGAAGCGGTCGTGAGATACATCCCGCCTCCACCGGATGATGATGCCGGAAAGATGAGGGCTCTCATTTTCGATAGTTGGTTTGATCCTTATCAAGGGGTCATCGCCTTGATTCGCGTTTTCAATGGCGTGATCAAGCCCGGCATGAAGATCAAACTCTTCCACGTTGGAAAGGAATACGAAGTTCAGAAGCTCGGAGTGTTTGCTCCGAAGTACAAGGATACGGAACAACTTGCAAGCGGCGAAGTCGGTGCGATCATTTGCGGGATCAAGGATGTCCGGGACATGAAGGTGGGGGATACCGTGATGTCGGCCACCGACCCGGTGGATGAGCCGTTGTCTGGCTTCTCAGAGGCCAAACCGATGGTGTTTTGCGGAGTTTACCCGGTCGAGTCCGAGAATTATCAGGACCTGAAGGAAGCACTGGAAAAGCTTAAGCTCAATGACTCCGCGATCGCATTTGAGCCCGAGACTTCGAATGCGCTCGGATTCGGGTTTCGATGCGGCTTTTTGGGTCTTCTTCACATGGATGTCGTTCAAGAACGTCTTGAGCGCGAATACGGTCTCAACATCATCACGACCGCTCCTTCCGTGGTATACCGGGTGACCAAGACCGATGGCGAAGTGATCATGGTCGAGAACCCTGCAAAACTTCCGGATCAGGTGAAGATTGAGACCATAGAGGAACCCTACATTCGGCTCAGCATCCATATGCCTTCAGAGTATGTCGGAGTTGTGATGGCGCTTTGCAATGATCGCCGGGGCATTCAAGAAAAACTCGACTTCATCACAAGTGACCGGGTAACGCTCGTGTACCATCTGCCGCTTGCGGAGATGGTGTTTGATTTTTATGACAAGTTGAAAAGTTGCACCCGTGGGTACGCATCCATGGATTATGCACTTCTTGATTATCGGGCATCCGAACTCGTGAAGATGGATATTCTGATCAATAATGATCCGGTGGACGCACTTTCCCTGATCATTCACAAGGACAAGGCCCATATCCGTGGCCGCGAGCTTGCCAAAAAAATGAAGGAACTCATCGAGCGTCAGATGTTCGAGATCGCAATCCAGGCGGCGATCGGTTCAAAGATTGTCGCACGAGAAACCATCTCGGCTTACCGCAAGAACGTAACCGCCAAGTGTTACGGCGGTGATATTTCCCGAAAGCGCAAACTGCTTGAGAAACAAAAAGAGGGAAAAAAGCGCATGAAGCAGGTAGGAGCGGTGGAAATCCCTCAAGAGGCGTTTTTGGCGGTTCTCAAGGTGGATTGATTCATGGCGCGAACGCTCATGATTCCGTTCGTGCTTTTGTTTCTGCTGAAGGCAGTGCTTGCGGCAATCTTCCCTGTTTTCGGAGATGAGGCCTATTATGTGTTCTGGGGAAGTCATCCCGCCGGGGGGTATTATGATCTCCCCCCGATGATCGGTTGGTGGCTCGCTCCGCTTTTGCGGATCTCGTCACATCCTCTCTGGATCCGGATCTGGAATCTTCTTGTTCCTGCTCTGATCACTTTTGGAATTTATGAGTGGCTGCTGAAGTCCCGGGGCAGGGCGTACGCGGGTCTAACTGCATTGTTGTTTTTCGCGCTTCCGCTTCCATTTTTAACGGTTCTTTCGTTTCCCGATGTTCCCCTCATGTTTTTTTGTTTCTTTTCGGCACTCTTGTTTCACGCGGGAGTCACCACGCAGCGGAGTTTTCTGAGCCCTGCGATCGTCATGTCGGGAGCGCTTTTCGGTGCGGCATTTTTATCGAAATATTTCGCCGTGTTCCTGTTGCCTGCTTTTTCGATTTGGGCATGGCCCATTGCCAGGAGCCGGGCAGGAGTGATTCTTTCTTTTTTTGCGGGATCGGCTCCTTTCTTGTTTCAGCACATTCTATGGAATGAGCGCAATTGTCGGGCAAATGCGGTTTTCAACCTGATCACAAGGCAGAGGGTTTCAGAGGGGTCGCCTCTTGAAACCACAGGAGTTTTTTTTCTGCATCTGATTCTGGTTTCCCTTACGGTGACCCCTTTTCTTCGCAGGCCTTGCCGGTCGGCAGTGGGCAGGCAGGAGGGCGATCCAGATCGATTTCTATTGCTGTTGTGGCTGATTCCAACGCTTGTGTTTCTCTCTACCGCTCTGATGGGGCGAGGGCAGGGGCTGCATTGGCTTTTGTACCTCACGCCTTTCTTTGTTGCCTGGGCCTCACATCACCTCTCGGTCAGAGGATTGAAAGGGTCGCTTCTTTTCTCGGTGTTCCTTTCGACATGTCTTGGATCCTTTTTTTGTGCGGCCTTTTTGGCGCCTGAACGTGTGATTCCTCCGGCAGTGAGAAATCGATATCCATTCGAATTCGGAGTGATCGTGGGTGCCAAGGATTTCGTCAATCAACTGAAGTCCGAGGTTCAAGGATCACAAGCATTGCTGTTTCAAAGCTATGGTCTGGCTTCACTCGTGTTTTATGAGTTTCAGCGTTTCGGAGAGGGGAATGAGGGGAGGGGGGTCCTGGTTGCCACGAGTGGTTCACGATTTGGACGGGCGTTTGATTTTTATGCAGACTGGAAGACACTTCAGGGAAAGACACTATCCATCATCAACCCCGGACGTGTGGATGCAGCAAAATTCAGACCCTACTTCACGAGTTTGGAGGAGACCCGTTCGACATTCAGGGGGGCCGGGTACTTCGTGGTCACCGGCAAGGATTTTGATGCGAGAAAATTCTGGAGCGAGCGTGTTTTGCCAGAGCTCGAAGAGTTCTACCCAAGGGAGTTTTCGGGAGCCTGCGCACTGAAGGAGGTGTTTCGTGCCGACTGAGCTGCTATTGATTTTTGCGGGGCTTGTTGCCGGAACGATCGACAGCATTGCAGGGGGAGGGGGGTTGATTACCCTGCCTGTCCTTTCCACCGTTCTTGAGGCCGGACCTCATGCGATCGGAACCAATAAGATCGTGGGAACCACGGGAGCTTTGATCGCATTTCTGGTTTACTTGAAAAAACAGCCCTTGAATTTGCGAAAGGGATTGTCGTTCGTGCTGGCGGTTGGAGTCGGGGCATTGCTGGGTTCGCTTTGTTCGCCGCTCCTTCCGAAAATCTATTTCCGCTACTTACTGGTGGCGGCATGTCCCATGGTGCTTTGGGTGATCTGGAACAAACAGGTATTTTTCAACGAGTGGAAGGGGCATGGAAGAAGAAGCCTTGCGGCGCTGATTCTTGCGGGAGCGGCGGTGGGGTTCTATGATGGTTTTTTTGGTCCCGGGGGAGGGACTTTCATGTTGATCGGTCTGATTTGGGGGGTGAGGCTTCCGCTTTTTGAGGCTCTTTTGCTTTCCAAGCTTGCAAATACCCTTTCGGCAGGTGTTTCACTGGTTTCCTACGGGTTTCAAGGCTTTGTTCATCCAAGGTTTGGAATCATCATGGCGATTGGGATGGTGTCGGGCGGCTATCTCGGAGCAAGACTTGCATCCAAAAGGGCCGAAAAGGTGGTTCAGCCGGTTCTGGTTCTTGTGGTTTCCATCCTGATGATGGTTCAGCTTGCGGAAGCATTACATTCCCGTTGAGTTTCCCGACTTTCAACGGTAGTTTCAAGCTCCGGGAGGTGTCTTGATGTTCCCGGAACGCTTCAATTGCATACGCGGTATCGATTCCCGGGCTCTTTGCTCCCTACTCACCCTTTCCTTCAAAATCAAATCCAATCCCGAATCTTATGCTGGTGTACTTAAGGGAAAAGCCATTCTGCAATTTTTCGTGGAGAATTCGACTCGCACACGGCTTTCGTTTGAGGCCGCAACCCGGAGGCTTGGCGGGTTGAATCTTTCCTTTTCTGCCTCGACCTCGAGTATTTCCAAGGGAGAAACGCTCACGGACACCGTGAATGTCATCCGCCAATACGGAGTGGATGGAATCGTGGTCCGGCATCGTTCGATGGGCGCTCCGGATCTTCTTGCCGATGCGACCGGATTGCCGGTGATCAATGCAGGCGATGGTGCCCACGAGCATCCAACTCAGGCTCTTCTTGATGCATTCACACTCGGGATCCGATGGAATTTGAATTTCAAGGACCCTGATTGTTTTCGCGGCAAGAAGATCATGATCCTGGGTGATCTTCGTCATTCAAGGGTCGCGCGATCGAACATTCATTTTTTAAAGGCGCTTGGAGCTGAACTCCACTTGTGCGCGCCCGCAACTCTCATGATTCAGGACTTAAGTCTTTTTCCCGAAGTCACCGTTCATTCCTTTCCGGATGAAATTCTGCCGGAGATGGATGCGGTGATGACACTCAGGATCCAAATGGAGCGACAGAATCAGGGAGTGATTCCATCCCTCGCTGAATACCGGGAGTTTTGGGGCTTGACCGTGGAGCGTGCGAAGCAAATGAAAGCGGGAGCCGTGATTCTTCATCCAGGCCCCATGAATCGCGGGGTGGAGATTGACTCGGAGATCGCGGATTCCGAAGCATCCCTCATCCTAAACCAGGTTGAAAACGGGGTTTTCGCAAGAATGTCCGTTCTTGCCTCGGTGGTGGGAAGGGTGGATTCATGATCCGCATTGAAAACGGTGCTTTGGTGGATCCATCGCAGGGGATCGAGGGTGAGTTTGATCTCTTGATTGAATCCGGACGAATCAAGGCCTTGGATCGCCCGGGAAGTCTTAAGCAAGTTTCGGTTTCAGAAACTTTTGATGCCAAAGGAAGGGTGATTTTTCCGGGCTTGATTGATGTGCACGTGCACTTGCGTGAGCCCGGGTTTGAACACAAGGAAACGGTTGCGAGCGGGACTCGCGCCGCGATTCTTGGTGGCTTTACGAGTGTTGCACCAATGGCCAACACCAGTCCTGTGAATGACCACCCCCTGATCACAAAAGCCATTCTTGAAAAGGCAAGTGCGGCCGGACAGGCAAGAGTCTTTCCGATCGGTGCAGTGACGAAGGGGCAGAAGGGCCAAGAGCTTGCCGAAATCGGTCTGATGGCGAAGGCAGGGATCCGAGCGATCAGTGATGACGGAATGCCTGTGATGAATTCGGCACTCATGAGGCGTGCGATGGAGTATGCGCGGATGTTTGATCTTCCCGTGATCAGTCATGCGGAGGACCTGAACCTTTCTTCAGGGGGGCCGATGACCGAAGGCGCGGTCTCTTCGCTTCTTGGGGTCTCGGGCAACCCGAATGCATCCGAGGAAATCATGGTGGCGCGGGAAGTATCGCTTTGCCGATTGACGGGTGCGCGCGTTCATATCGCCCACCTTTCGACCCGAGAGGGCCTTGAGATTGTGAAACGCGCAAAGGAATCGGGACTTCCGATCACGGCCGAGGTGACTCCACATCATTTGCTTTTGAACGAAAACTCATGGCTTTCGGGCCGACATTCGTGTGCGCATCATCAGTTTCGTGCGGATTACAAAATGGCTCCTCCGCTCAGGTCGGAGCGCGATCAGGAAGCGCTTCTTCAAGCATTGAATTCAGGTGTGATTGACTTGGTGGCCTCTGATCATGCTCCCCATGGATGCGTGGACAAGGAGACCGAAATCGAGCTCGCCGCGAACGGGATTCTTGGTCTGCAAACCACGCTTCCTATTTTGCTCGGGCTTGTGCAAGCCAAGAAGATGAAACTTTCAAGGATGGTCGAGTCGCTTACGGTTTCACCCGCGAAACTTCTGGGACTTCAGGGCCTGGGTTCATTGAAGGTCGGGGCTCATGCGGATCTTGTGGTGGTGGATTTGAATGAGACTTGGATCTTGACTCCGGATCAACTTGCATCCAAGAGTGCGAACTCTCCCTTTGCAGGCAGAAAATTTCAAGGCCGTGTGGTGCGAACCATGGTCGGAGGAGAGTGGAAATGAAAGGGATCGTGGTTTTGCCCGGCTCTGAAAACTCAGATGACCTGATCCTCGAGGGGGAACTCTTTGGAGCGCTTCGGCCCGGGATCGAGCAAAATGTGATCTTCGGCGAGCTCGTATTCAATACATCGATGACGGGATATCAGGAAATCCTGACCGATCCATCGTATGCGGGACAGATGGTCTGTTTTACGGCTTCTCATATCGGAAACACCGGGGTGAATTCGGAAGACCTGGAGAGTGGCGCGATTCACGCGGAAGGCCTGATCCTGTCCAATTATGTGCCGAAGCCATCCAGTTACCGGGCTGAAGAAACGCTTGAGGACTTTTTAAAGCGCAAAGGCCGCATCGGAATTCACGGAGTCGATACGCGAAGACTCACGTTGGCCTTGCGAGATCGTGGGGTAACCCCGGGATTGATGATTCCCGAGGCGATGAGGGACCGGATTCCGGAGTTGAAGAATGAACTTCAGGCGAAAAAGTATGGGAGTTTTGACTGGATTAAGACGGTCTCAACTCTGAAGCCCTATTTGCATCCGGCAATTCAGGATGCCGGAAAATCTCGCTTCAAAGTGGTTGCTTTTGATTTCGGGATCAAAGGGCAGTTGCTGCGTGATCTTGCCTCTCGTGGTTGTGACCTGACGGTTGTGCCGGCGGATTTTCCGGCCGAGGAGGTCGAGAAGATGAAGCCTGACGGGGTTTTTCTTTCCAATGGTCCGGGTGATCCGGCCCTTGCCACATATGCAATAAAGAATGTGAAGGCACTCCTCGGAAAGATGCCGATTTTCGGCGTGTGCATGGGGCATCAAATCCTTTCGCTCGCAATGGGTGGAAAGACCTACAAATTGAAGTTCGGGCATCGGGGTGGCAATCAACCTGTAAAGAATCTCGATTCGGGAGCCGTCGAGATCAGCTCTCACAATCATGGCTATGCGGTGGATCCAGAGTCCTTGCCGGACACGGTACAACTCACCCATGTGAATTTGAATGACGGATGCTGTGAGGGAATCGCTGTTCCGACACTTCGGGCTTTTTCTGTTCAATATCATCCCGAGAGTTCTCCGGGGCCGCATGATTCGGGCTACCTGTTTGATCGTTTTATCGGGATGATGGAACGAAGGTAGCGGGGGGAGCTGAAAAAGCCCTCACGAATGTTTTTTGGAGAAACACAAATGAATCATCAGTCGATTGGAACATTGCTGCTTGCAATCGGGGCAATCCTGCTTATGGCCGGAGGGGTGGTGTACTTTTTCGGCGACAAGCTCAAGTGGATCGGACATTTGCCCGGTGACATATCCTATCAAGGCGGGAACTTCAGTTTTTACTTTCCGTTGACTACTCTTCTTCTGGTCAACGCAGTGATCTGGATACTCATTAAAATTTCGAGTTGAACACATAGATGTGTTTTACATCAATGTGCGCGAACCGCTGGTGCTTCAGTTTCATTTGAGCAAGCTGAAGGATCAATTTAAGGTGCCTCGCCTTTTCCTGGAACCGGATCTTTTTGATTTCCCCTAAGATGAACGAGCGCATTTCAACGGGATGAAAACAGAAACCTTGTGTGAAATGCCACTTTCCCTCA
>JAGWXK010000003.1 GCA_018969905.1 Bdellovibrionales bacterium | reverse complement strand
CGAGCGAATCGCGTGCAACAAAAAGCGTGGAAGCTCATGCATCTCACGCACCTCGGCGAACCGGCCCTGCCCCGTGTCCGCGATTTCCCTCATGACACTCCGACCGCCCGGGTCTTTTCCGATTTTGACGGGGTAAATCATCCGGAAATTTCTCGCTTCCAAGACCGGATTCTTCCCTTCTGTGTACCGTCCATCTGACACCAGAATCACCCGGGCCTGATGCTTCCCTGATCCTTCGATCCGCTCGCGTGCCGCACGCAATCCCCTCTCAATGTTCGTGAATCCACCGGCCGGAATCGAAAGGGTGCGCTCGATCGCACTCGCAGTGTCGATTTTTTCTGAAAACTCCTTGATGGCATGAATTTCAGAGTCAAACCCCAAAATGCAAAGTGCGTCCGCCGGCACGCTCTCGCAGACCGCCGCCACAGTCACCCCAAGAAGCGCAAGCTTTTCGCCCTTCATCGAAAGCGAGGTATCAAGAATCAAGACAAGCCCGTGATCTCGCTCAAGCCTCACCTGGAACATGGGTTCTGCTTGTAAAAGCGTCTCTTCGACATCAAGCTCGGAGGCGGCACCCCGAGCGGACCACTCTTCAGCGGATCGCGCATCCAGAGTCTGATACCGATATGGCTTTTGGATGGGGCCAAGACTTTCACGGGCTCGCAAAAGAATCGCCTGAATGGCCTGCTCGCTCATTTCTTTTTTCTTTTTTGGCTCAAGGTAGCCGTAGCGCTGGATGTCGCGGAATCTGACCGCAAGATCCCAGTCATCTTTTTTGTCGTGCCCTACGGGATCTGTTTGCTCGCCTGCGCGCGAGTTGTCGCTTGAGTTTTCGCCCGATTGTTCCTCATCATCGTCATCGGCAATCGAATCCGCATGAAAGACAAGAGCCCCGCTCGCTTCCGGCAGGGCGCCCTTCAGCAAAAGATTCAGACTACGGGCTTTTTTTTTAAAAGGGCCTTAAGCTCCAGCATGAGCTCATTTAAAAGCTCCGCATACGGGCGATTGGAAAATTTTCCGGTTTGAAGCTCAATCCGATTTGCAAGCACACTAAGTGCAACTGCAAAGAAATGCTCTTCCGAAAGCATCCCGGGCTTTTCGGCCTTTAGAATTTGCGCAAGCGCAATCGCGGCTCTGACCGAAGCCCCACGCTTTACCTTGGGATGGGTGCGGGTAAGTCGCACCAGCTCAACACAAGCCTCAACCGGCACCGTGCCCACTCCCCCTGAAAGATGCGCCTTCACCACTTCCACCTCTTCTCCTTCGGTCAATGGAGCAATTCCGATCCACTCGAGGCGATCGAGAAGCGCCTCCGAAAGCGTCGAGGTCGCCACAAACTCGCGGGGGTTCTGGGTTGCGATCACCGAAAATCCAGGCTGGGCCTTAAGCTCTCCTAACACCGGAATCTGGATCTTTCCTTCATCGAGTGCAGGAAGAAGCACGTTTTGAACCATCTCGGGCATCCGGTTCAGCTCATTGATCAGAAGAATCTCGCCTTCTTCCATCGCCTGATACAGCGGCCCTGGGATAAAACTCTCGCGAACAAATCCACGTTCCAAAACCAGCTTCGGATCAAAGGACCCGACGAGCTTTTGCTCGGTGTAGCGGCCGTCACCATCCACACGGACCACGGGCCTTCCCATCTTCTCTGCCACAGCGAGCGCAAGAGTGGTCTTCCCCACCCCGACCGCACCCTCGAGCAGGACATGGCGGCCCGATTTCAGCATATTTTCGATTTGATCCTGTTCGGATTTTCGTCCGACGAGTTTCATCCTCGGCTCTTCCCAAGTTTCGAATTCTGCCTGCTATAGAGAAAATAAATGGTAAGCCCGAGCACAAGCCAGATCCCAAACCGGTACCAATTGACGATTCCAAGCTCGGTCATGAGGTAGGCGCAGCTCGTAAGTCCCAAGAGCGGGATCAAGGAGAGACGCTTCCACCACGCTGCCGCCGCGAGATACACGATCAGAATCAAGAATCCGGTGAGCGGCAAACGATGCTTGAATACTTCAAATCCCACGGCACCGGGATTTGCAGGATCGAAGTTGCCAAGATAATTGATGAGGCTCTCATTCCCGTAGCGGTACCAAAGGAAGGCTCCCAAAAGCACAAGGCCCGGATAGATGAAGCGTGAGTCAATGTAGGGTGTATAAAACCGCCCCGGAACCTTGAGACGTTTCGGATCTTGCGCAAGCACCCCGGCACACACGATCGCAAACGCAAACAGCGTTCCAATCGAAGTGAGATCCGTCACCTCGGTCAGATTCATGAACATGCAGGGAATTCCAACGATGAATCCTGCCACCAGGGTTGAAAACCACGGGGTCTTGAACTTCGGATGAATGGCCGAAAAAATTCCGGGCAAAAGGCCATCCCGGCTCATCGCCATCCAAATCCTGGGTTGACCCAGTTGAAACACCAAAAGCACGGTGAAGAGCGCGATTACGGCACTGATCGAAATGATCCCCGCAATCCAGTTCACATTCGCACCTTCCGGACCAAATACGTAGGCCAGAGGATCACCGACTGCAAGTTTGTCGTACTTCACCACACCGGTCAGCACCAAGGCCACCATCACATAGAGCACAGTACAAATCGCAAGCGAATAGATCATCGCGCGCGGAAGATCCCGCTGCGGATTCTTGCACTCCTCGGCCGTCGTCGAAATCGCATCAAAGCCAATGTAGGCAAAAAAGATGGCAGAGACGCCCTTCATCACTCCTGAAATTCCGTTCGGAGCAAAAGGCGACCAGTTCTCAGGCTTCACATAAAAAGCGCCAAGCCCCACCACAAGCAAAAGCACTAGGATCTTAAGCCCCACCATGGCGTTGGCCACGCGCTTTGATTCCTGGATTCCGATGTACACCACGACCGTAACCAAAATGGTCGCAATCACAGCTGGGAAGTGAAAAATCAAATGAAGCCCAAAAAGCTGTGGCGATGTCGTCCAAGCCGTATAGGCATCCAGCATCCCTTGAGTAGCGCCGTTCGTGAGAAGCTCTGAAAACGGAATGCCCTGGTCGAGCAAGAGTTTTACCTTTTCATAGCCGCGCGATGCACTCAATAGATCTGTCGTAAGATAGGTCGGAAGATGAATTCCATAGCCTGAAAGCAGTGAATTCAAATAATCCCCCCACGAAATCGCAACCGCGATGTTCCCGATCGCATACTCCATCAAAAGATCCCATCCGATGATCCAGGCCAAAAGTTCGCCAAGCGATGCATAGGCATAGGTGTAGGCCGATCCTGCCACCGGAATACCGGATGCGAATTCGGCATAGCAAAACGCCGAGAACGCACAGGCGATTGCAGTGAAGATGAACAAAAACACCGTCGCAGGACCACCGTTTGAGGCCGCAGCTCCGACAGTCGAGAAGATCCCCGCACCGATGACGGCTGCGATTCCAAGCGAAGTCAGGTCCCAGACTGAAAGAGTCCGCTTAAGACCTGAGGTAAGCTGAACTCCGTGCACGGCTCCCTCACCTGCTGACTCCAAAAGGATCTGTTCCATGGGCTTCACGCGGAATAAAGATTTCCAATTCATATACTTGACGCACTCCTCTAAACGGGTATGATCGCGTCCGAGGATAAAACACCAACTGGGAGAAATAAACAATGGCAAATCTTTTCCTGAAAAAGGATCTGAACAAGCTCATTTCAGACGCAGGCGACCCGAACGCGAGTGAACACTCGGGCGGGCTGAAGCGCCACCTGAATGCAATGAACCTGACTCTCCTTGGTGTCGGCGGGATCATCGGCGCCGGAATTTTCTCTCTCACCGGAGTGGCTGCCGCGAACTATGCGGGGCCTGGAATTGTATTCAGCTTCATCATCGGCGGAATCCTCTGTGCGTTTGCAGGTCTTTGTTATGCCGAAATGGCGGCCATGGTTCCGGTTTCGGGCTCGGCCTATGCCTATTCTTATGCCACTTTGGGTGAATTCATTGCCTGGATCATTGGTTGGGATTTGATCCTGGAATACGCCTTTGGTTCGGTCACCGTGGCCGCGGCTTGGTCCGGGTATTTTGTTTCGCTCTTCCAAAAAACGCTCGGGATTCCGTTCACGGATTCGCTTTTGCAATTCACCAAAGGTCCTTGGGAACTCGTAACCCTTGCGGATGGATCGCAGGTTCATGGAATCTGGAATCTTCCCGCTTCCATGGTCGCACTGTTTGTGGGTGTCGTGCTGTACCGGGGAATCAAGGAAAGCGCGACCCTGAACAACCTGATCGTTGCAATCAAACTTGCCATCATTTTGTCCTTCATTGCAGTGGGCTGGGGCGTGATCAATTCTGTAAACTGGCATGCAAACCCTGCGGCCGATGGCCTTGCGGGATTTGTTCCGGCTGTTGCGAAGTCCATGCGAAACGGCGAGGAAATCATGAGCTTTGGATGGCCCGGCGTTCTGACTGGTGCGGGCGTGGTGTTTTTCGCATACATCGGCTTTGATGCGGTATCGACCACTGCACAAGAAGCGAAAAACCCGCAGCGCGATCTTCCGATCGGGATTCTGGCTTCGCTCTTCATCTGCACCGCGATCTATATCTTGATGGCGCTTGTGATGACTGGAGTGGTTCCATACCAGGAGCTCGGTGTGCCGGATCCTGTGGCCGTGGGAGTCGACCGCATCGTAAGCCTTCGGGGCTGGAGCGAAGGCGCCCAGAAGACGCTTTCGTTTGCGGTGAAGTTCGGGGCACTGATGGGACTTACCTCTGTGATCCTGGTGCTGATGCTGGGACAAACCCGGATTTTCTATTCCATGGCAAAAGACGGGTTGCTCCCTTGGTTTGATCAGCTCCACAAAAAATTCCAAACTCCGCACAAGGCAACCTCCATCACCGCTGTATTTGTTGCAATTTGCGCAGGCTGCATGCCAATGAGTCTTGTGGGTGAGCTTGTGTCGATCGGAACCCTGCTTGCGTTTGTATTGGTGTGCCTTGGAGTCGTGATCCTGCGGGTGAAATCACCCAACACTCCCCGCCCCTTCCGAGCGCCTCTTTTCTGGTTTGTGGGTCCGGCCGGTGCCATTTCTTGTATTTGGGTGATGTATGGTCTCCCCACCGACACCTGGATCAGGCTGTTCGTGTGGCTTGCGATCGGTTTCGTCATTTATTTTGTCTACGGAATCAAGCACTCGAAATTGAGGCAAGCCCCTGTTTCTGGCATGACTTCTTCAAATCACAGCTCAAAAAGCGGAGATGCTCCGGCGCTTCGGGTTTAAACTTATGGAAAATCCTATTTCAATTGTTCAAATCCTAATTGCAGCTTCCATCTGGATTGTCTGGGTGTTTCGTTTTGACAATATCGTGCGTGAATTTGAGCAGTATCGATACCCGGCTTGGTTTCGAAATCTGATTGGGGCCACTAAAATCACTCTTGCCGCCCTCCTTGTAGCGGGCATTTGGTACCCAAATCTCGTGTTTTACTCTGCGACTAGCATGGCCATGCTCATGATGGGTGCTCAGGTGACTCACATTCGGGTGAAGAATCCCCTCATCAAGTTCGTGCCCTCGCTTCTTCTCCTGATCCTTAGCGTGTTTGTAGCTTATTCTCACATGGACCACATGTAGTGGTTCTTCAGATTGCATCCTGGATCTCAGGCCTTGGGTTTCTGGTCTACGGCTACCAGTGTCTCCGCTCTCCCTTTATGTATGCCGAATTTGAACGCTTTCAGGTGCCCCACTACCGGACACTCACCGGGGTTCTCGAAATCCTGGGCGGCCTTGGTGTGCTTTTGGGATTGATCTTCCCTTGGATCGGAATGCTTGCGTCCCTTGGACTTTGCATCTTGATGTTTCTGGGCGTTGTGACCCGAATCAAAATCAAGGACAGCCCCATTCAGTGCCTTTCGGCCGCGTTTTTCTGCTTGATCAATGGATGGATTGCAGTGCTTCACTTACACGGAAGTTAGAAAAGGTTTTTCTTGCGAGGAGGACGGGTTTCGATTCAAATGAGGTGGGAATGACTCGTCCTGAAATCACTGCCCTCGAAACTCTGAATTCGATCCTGCTTGGCAAACCCCGTGAGGTGGAGCTCGCGCTTGCGACATTCATTGCCCGCGGCTCTCTTCTCATCGAAGACCGACCGGGCTTTGGAAAGACCACCCTTGCAAAAGGCTTGGCTTCGGTTCTTGCGCTCAATTTTAGTCGGATCCAATGCACGAATGATCTTCTGCCCATGGATATCCTGGGAAGAACGGCGCCGGACCGGGATGGAAATTTGCAGTTTTTTAGGGGTCCGATTTTTGCCGAGGTCGTGCTGCTGGATGAACTGAACCGAGCGCCCGCAAGAACCCAGAGCGCATTTCTTCAAGCCATGGAAGAAGGAGAAATCACCGTCGATGGAATCACGACCGCCCTCCCCTCGCCCGGAATGTTCATCGCAACCCAGAATCCTTCGGACCACATCGGAACCACCCTTCTGCCCGAGTCAGAGCTTGATCGCTTTACCGCGAGTCTTTCGATCGGAGTGCCCGAGCCCGAGATCGAAAAGAGAATTCTCAGGCAGGAGTCAATCCCGGCCGCCACACCTGCTGCGACTCTTGGATCTGAACGTTGTGTGGAACTTCAAGCGAAAGCCGATCAAATTCATGTCTCTGAAACTTTTCTCGATCTTGTCGTGAGGTTTCTCAATCATGCAAGAAAAACGGGCGCGATGCTATCCCCGCGTGCAGGAAAGGATCTGCTCCGGCTTTCACGGGCGCTTGCACTTCTTCGTGGACGGGATCACGCCCTCCCCACCGATTTTAAAGATGCCCTCATTCCTGTGATTTCCCACAGGGTTCCAAATTCTCATGAAATTCTCGAATCCTTTTCGTTTTTGGCCTGAGCGAATTTACTCAGTCCCCACTCTTCGCGGACTTTTCCCGCTTTTCATCACCATGGCGGCCGGATATTTTTCCTTTTTTCGCGGATCCGGGCCCCACCAGTGGCTTGTAATCACGATGTCGTTTTTCACAGTAATTCACTTGCTCGAGTCAAGCAAAACCATGCGTTCGCTCAGGATCTCCCCGGATCCTGATGCCACAATTTTTGCGGGTGTGCCCTCCAAAGTGAAGCTCATCGCAACCCCTCAAAACTCTATTTCTCCGCTCACTGTGGATGCCGAATTTTCCCGCCCTGGGATTTTTTCCTATCCAGCAAAACGAGTAGATTTATTCGCTCCATCTGGGCTATTTCGATACTGGCGCTATTTTGAATTCAATGAACAAGCGGTCGTGCTTCCGAATCCACGTGATCACGGAGTGGCTCCCGGATTCGACCTCTCGGGCAGCACCGGGGATCCCGATGAGCTTCATCCAATCCGCGATCCCCGCCTGATCGCACTTCGGGATGAGAAGATCTTTCAAAAAACGGGGAAATCTTTACTCCGCGCAAGAAGCCAGTCTGATGAACGGCCTCTCTGGAAACTAGATTGGGACGCCCTTCGTCATCTTTCAGAGAAAGAGGCCTGCGAGCAGATTTCCTTTTGGATCCGAGAAATAGAGCGATCCCCAACCAAAGCGACCTTTCTTGCTTTTGTTGAGGTTCCATTTTTTATGGGAACCGAAATCCGTTCGCTCCAGGAACTCAGACAGTTTAAGACCTGTCTTGCAAAGTTTGCCGGAGATCATCATGTTTCATAAATCTGCATCGATTTTTCTTCTTGCTCTCATGGTCGCAGTTGGAAACACAGCACTGCCGATTCTGCTTCGAATCGCAATGAGCATTCTTGCTGTTCTCTACTTTTGGTGGGCCCATGGGTTTAAATTTGGAGGGTCAAACCTTAGGCTTCTTGGAATGCTCATTTCTTTCGTGGCGCTTTTTTGGTCCCTAGGGGGCAACATTGGGTTTACGGGAATAACCGGATATGACAATCAACCTTCGGACTATGAGTTTGATCCGCAAAAAATTCGAAGCCTCAAGAAATCAAACCGAGTAGCCTTGCGCCTGACCCTAGACCATACCCCCACCGAAGAAGAAAGATATCTAAAGCTTGGGATCCAGCGCCCTATTTCATTAGAGACAGAAGCCCAACACGCATCCGAATGGACTCGCGTACATCTTCAAGGGTTACCACTGAAGATCAAACTCCGAAAGCTGGAAGAGTGGTTTTCTGGATCCTTTTCGTATTCGCTTGATTCTACTTGGAGCACTCTTGATTCATTTCTGTTTGAAACCAAACAGGGATACTGCCAGCATTTTGCCTATTCAACTCATGAGCTGCTCAGTTGGGCCGGAGAAAAATCCCAAATGGTATACGGATACGCGGGAGGAAGCTGGAATCCATGGCTCCGCACTCTCACTTATCTCGACTCCGACGCACACTCTTGGCTTGAGGTTTGGGATGAGGAATTCAAAAATCACCGTAGAATTGACCCAACATCATGGGTAATCCGGGTAACCCCCGAAACTGTAGGGACCGCCACTCCTCCCATCATTTTTCAATGGAGTCTTCTGCTGATGCTCCTTGTGGCATTGGCGGCATTTTATTTTCTTTACCGGGATCCCCGCCTTGAACTGGCGAGAACTTTAAACACCCGTGGACCGATCTCGGAATCGCTCCAGACGGACTTCCCGGATCTCGAGCGGATCAGGAGTGATTATGAAATGCTTTATTTTGCCAAAGACCTGGATCACTTCTGGTTTTCCAGATTCATTTTTTTGATTCGACTTCGAATTCGGATCATCGGAATAAGGGTAAGACGTCGGGAAATTCTACGTGACAGGCCCTCATTCCTGTAGCCCGAAGTCATCGTCTTGAATTATGATTCACTCATGCTCATCGCTCTGATTTTTCAATTTCTAAATCCGCTCCATGCACATGCTCTCGACTCGAGGGTTCCTGACCGACTAAATCTAGATCTATTGCCGGTAGTGGCAAGTGCCACCCACATCCGGGGAGCTGGCTTCGGGTTATCACTTGAGAAAATTAACCTTGAGGCAGGGACGATCACCGCAATCCAGGGAGATCTCTCGTTTCCATTCATGCAAAAGCGACTTGGGAAAAACTCGCTTTTTTCAAGTCCTCCGGATTGGAACGGATCCTTGAATTTGATGGCCGAGGTAAAACCTACGGTCTATTTTGGTGGCAAAGTGGGAGCCTCCATGCTCGTGGAGGATGGGCCTGTTGCATTTATGGCTCTTTCTTTCAGAATGATCCCAAAGGATCCTGATTCGTGGGGATTCTTTAGCTTCTGTACAAAACAACTCGACATGGGAATGTTTACAAACCGCGAACTCTATGCGGTGATTCGCTTAGGGTTTCAGTTATATCATTATCAACCTTAGGCTCAACCCGGCCATGGGCTTTGGTCAAAGAAGATCAAGTTCGCAAAAAAGCCCCGGGTCCAGCGAACTCTGCTCAACCCGGGGCTCTTGATTTTATTGAAAACTATTCAGGAGACTAAAACACCCACCCGAAATAAAACCCGGGAACTCCCGTTCCACTTGAGATGCCCTTTCCAAAAAGCAGGGCATACTCCACTCCCAAAAGGAACCCGATGCTGGTTTGCCAATCGACTCCGATCAGACCCGAAAACAGAACTCCGGTTCCGGACACATTGATCCCACCCACATCACCAGTTCCGGTGACCGTACCACTAATGGAAGAAGCACCTGCACCAACGAACGGTGCAAAATTCCAATCCAAGAGGAAGTACTTTGCATTTAAGCCAATCGTCTTTACATCAATGTTAAACCCGCTTCCAGAAGAACTCACGCTTCCGTACCCGGCGGTTACCCTAAGCCGGTTATTCAGATTGTAAGAGAGGTTGTAGCCCAGCAAAGATACCGCTGGCTCGGAGATCAGGCCAAGACTCAACCCGATCTTGTCAACCGAGCGGGAACTGGCCTGTGCGTTCAATGAGGTGAAAAAACAAAGAATAGAGAAAAGTCCCAAAACAAGTTTATTTTTTTTCATACTAAAACGGTAAAACGAATCCCTCATTCGGGCAATGGCCTAGAACTGAAAATCGTTTTGGGAAAAAGCCCTTGCCAGTTCGTATTTTGTTCGGTATCTTCTTTTTCAGGACATGGAAAGTTCACTTACCCCAAAACAAAAGCAGATTCTCGAGTGGATTGAGGCTTACCTCAAAACCCACCAAACCATGCCATCTCGCAGGGAAATCGCAACCGGGGTTGGCCTCTCCTCGCCTGCAACCATACAACAGCACATTGAGGCGCTCGAAAAAAAAGGATATCTAAGGCGCGGCGAAACCCGCGAAAGTCGGGCGCTTCAATGGACTGCGCGTTCGAAAAAACATTTTTTAGCCAAAACCGATGCCAGCCCTGCGCGCGATTCCTCCCCCTTTGAGCGGGAATCTCATTCAATCGAGAGTGAAATCATTCCGCTTATCGGGACCATCGCCGCAGGGTATCCAATTGAGGTATTTGCCGATCCCAAACCCATGCGCATTCCTCATTCGCTTTTCTCTGGTTCAAAACGCGCGCGACCAGGCGAGCTCTACATGCTTACGGTTCGGGGGGATTCCATGATTGAAGATGGAATTTTGCCGGAAGACTGGGTCATCCTTCGAAAAACGAATCAGGCAAGGCCAGGAGAAACCGTAGCCGCGCTTTTGAACGGAGAGGCTACCTTAAAGCGTCTTCAAAAAACCAAAACGGGGTATGCACTCCTTCCCGCAAATCCCAAGTACCCTATCATTCCAGTTCAAGAAGGAGATCGCTTTGAGATTCAAGGGGTTTTGGTGGGCCTCGTTCGGAATTATTCTGGCTCCTAGTTGGCTTTTCGGGGTCGACATTTGACCCCATCCCCAGCATACTGCGAGGCATAAGGATTCAATTCTGAATTTGAATGGCAAAGTCTAAAGCTCTCATTGCGATTTTCTTCATTGTCTTTGTCGACATTCTCGCTTTCACACTTGTACTCCCCTACCTGCCCTTTTTTGCCGAGCACTTTGGAGCTTCCCCCACTCAAGTAGGATTGATTCTGACCAGTTTTTCCTTATGCCAATTTCTCGCAGGTCCTGTGCTGGGCCGGATGTCTGATACCATGGGACGCAAACCCGTATTGATTCTCAGCCAGGTAGGAACCTGTCTTGGCTTTGTGATCCTTGGCCTCGCTCAGAATTTGTGGATGGTCTACCTTGCTCGGGTTTTGGATGGAATCACTGCAGGTAATATCACAGTCGCACAAGCTGCAATCTCAGATATTACGAAGCCATCCGAGCGTGCGAAGGCATTTTCTTTGATTGGCGTCTCTTTCGGACTCGGATTTTTCGTGGGCCCTGCGATCTCCGCGTTTCTTTCCCATTTTGGGCCTCAAGCGCCTGCATGGGGAGCTGCGTTTCTCTCATTTTGCAGCATTCTATCAACTACATTCCTATTCAATGATTCGCCCCATCTCCATGATTCGAAAGAACCTTTCCGAATCAAAAAAAGCGATCTTGCACTTGCGTTCAATTTTAAGCCCATAGGCCATTATCTTGCCCACCCAAAGCTCCGCCCGCTCTTAGCCCAATTTTTCTGTTTTAATCTTTCCTTTTCGGCACACATTTCCTGCTTTGCACTCTTTGCTGAGAGACGTCTTTTTTGGAACGGCGAGCCTTTTGGGGCAAAAGAGGTTGGCTATTTGTACGCATACCTTGGCTTCATCGGAATTGCAGTAAGAAGCTGGATGATCTCTGCACTCATCAAGAAATTTGGAGAGCGCGGCACATCAAGAATTGGTTTTTTTGCGCAAGCGATCGGGTTTGGCGGGTACTTCTTTGTAGATACAATACCCGGAGCACTGATGGCCTCTACCATTTCAAGCATCGGATCAGGATTGATTCGCCCCTCTCTTGCTGCACTGATGTCTCATGTCGCTGAACCAAAAGAACAGGGCATCGTGTTTGGCGTAAGCCAAAGTCTTGCATCGATTGCCTCCATCATTGCGCCCTTTTTAGCTGGACTTATGATCGGGCACCTTCCGCTAGGGGTCTGGGCAATTTTCGCAGGAGGATCGATGCTCCTTGCATTTTTATTCCGAGACTCTCCCGCGGAACCCAAGGCGCAGCCCAACTAGCGGAATCCAGAGAAATGCGAAAAGCCACCCGCCCACAAATTCAGCATGTAGATGCGGCACAATTCCATTCCACATCAAAGAGACCATCACGATGAGAGAAAATGAAATCACTCCGAGGACTCCAAACGGGAGCATGGGCTCTGAGCGAATCGCATTCCGATCATCAAGAGGCAAAAAGAACCTTGCATACAGAACATTGAGGCCAACAAAAATCGACCCGCAGTAGGTACCACAGATCAGATGCCCATAGGACTCTACCCATCCCATGAGACCATCTCCTCCCCCCAAGGGTCCGATTCCAAACTGGGGACACACAAGAAGAGTCAATGCACCCAAGATGATTTGTGCTTTCAGAATGGAAAAAAGGATTCGAAAAAATGAAGGTTTCATCCTGGCTTCTAGCTCCGCCCGCACTCGCTCATGGAGACCTTCGGGCACGACCTCGGATCCGGAGAGAAACTCAGAGTATCCAGAGCCCTCACGATTTAGCTTCCGCCTTGTCATACTGACCTCCTCATTTTTTGTAAAATTCGGCTGATTCGTTTTCGAATGGTTTCCTGGCGTACTCCGAAGCTCGTTGCAATTTGCTCAAAACTCAAATCCTGATCGTACCTCTTTTGAAGAAGCTCGCGTTGATCTTCTGGAAGAGCCGAGAGGACTTGCTCCAGTTCCCCGGTCCGAGCCCCATCGTTGCTCGGTTCAACCACCACCAACGAGTTGCTTCTCTGTTCCAAGGCGCTTGGATCAAATGCCGTTTCAAGCACCGCACTTACCGCTCGCATCCGATCCGTCAAAACGGATCGGGTAATGGTGTAGATCCAAGGGAGAGGCTCAAGATTGGGATCGTAGCGATCCCGAAAACGGTGGATCTTGGTCCAGGCTTCCTGATAAATTTCTTCTGCCTCAGGCAGGCTTGAAATACGCTTTTTCACGAAAGACCAGATTTTCGGGGAAACCCGCTCATAGAACACCCGAAACGCAGCCTCATCGCCCTTTGCATACCGCAAGAGAAGCGCTTTTTCATCGAGTTCACTGAGTTTCGATTTCATCCCGATCCTTTCTACTTGTTTTACGGATGGAAGCAAAATTTTGTGACTCTGTCACAAAGAAGATATGAGCCCCGTAAATGACCTCGAGAGGAGAATTTCATCATGAAGAAATTCAATCGAAACTGGTTTTATGGGCTGATGTTCGCGAATTTACTCGCATTTCAACCCGGTGGCGCTTACGCCTCGGAATGCACCTGCGATGAGGCCTGTCAGCAAAAGTGCGCAGATGGAAAGGGTGATTCCTGTACCTGCCAGGAGTGCGATTGCGCAAAGGGCCACTGCAAACACGGAAAATGCGCGCACCACCCAAAAAAGCAGAAGGAGTAAATGCGCTCCCGAAATAATGGAAGTCCCGGACGCGGGTGTTCGTCATTGGACGCAGCAAATTGGATTTTTTCATCCAATCTAAAGACTGCTCAAAAAGTCCAAGATGCGAAGGCCAATGACCTGAAGCGAATGAGACGTACACGCGGTACGTCGGAATGAGATTCAGGTCATTGGACGCAGCAGATTGGATTTTTTCAGCAGTCTTAAAAATGGAGAAAGAGGATGGCGCGGACCGGGCCTCTCAACCCGACGTTTCCATCCTCTTTTTTTCCCATTCCGTACGTCGGGCTTTCCCCGATACGGCTGAACGGCTTGCTTTCAAAGGAGGCCTTCCCTCGTCCTGAACCGGCTTATCCAGCCTTGATGGTTCATCCGCTCAGAGCGGGTTTGCCTTCCTTCTTCACACCGGTCGATATCCATCCGGTGCCGCAACTGAAGGTGCTGCGGGCATGGTAGGAAGAATCCTTTCGTTTACCACAAAAAACGACTCCTCCAGCCACGTCCACGACATCTTACCGCAGAGGTCCTCGCGCTTTACCGCTTCTCGACCTCATCCGCCACACTCGATCACCACGATCACCGTGTTTCCTAGGCTGATTAACTAGGCTCACCTAGGATGACCAGAGTGCTTCCGTGCCTTGATTCTCTTTCTTCCAGACCCTGTTGTCCTCTCTTGTACGCAAAGTCCTGGAGTCCGGCTCATTCGGTTCTTGACTCCTGACACTGGCGTTCACCAAGGTTCATCCTGGCTCGGCCCTTTGCTTCCGTTCTCATCGCTTCAGAGAGCGGAAATGTACATTCCACGAGTTTCGCTTTCGCTACAACCGGGCCCTTCGTTGCCTGATGAAACGATTCATCAAGCGTTTCCTGTTCTGCATTTCCGAATTCCGTTGCCGGACCTCGAAAAGAACAGGCACTACGATGGCAACCGAAGGACTCCATCGATGGGACTTCAACCCACAAGAAAAAGAACGAGCATCGCTGCTGTTTCTCCATCACCTTCTTTCGTCGGTGACGGATTCCTATAAAGCAGGAGTCATGCCAGTCTGTGAATCGGTTAAATTGCGTAAAACAGAACGAACGAAAAGATCAAGAAGTCAACAATGCTCCTCAAAGAGACAAATGAGCCCTATCCTTAGGAATCCAAGGGCTCAGAGGAGTCGGCATCCTCCTCGCGCGAAGTCATTTTCGCCTCTGGAACGTAGTACAGGTAGAATCCAGCATAGATCTTGTTCGGATCGCGAATCAGACGCTTGTTGTTTTCCCAGATCTTCTTCCACTTACCCATGCTGCCGTACACCTTCCCGGAAATTTTCCCAAGGGTGTCACCGAACACAATGAGATATTGCTCACCATTGCGCTCCATTGCTGATGCCGGACTCCGGCCCTGACCCGCAATTTGGATCACTGTACCCGGTGGCACATTGTTCGGATCTGCGATTTTTGACTTATTCAGAGCATAGATCTCGCGCCATCGAAAAAGATCGCCGTATTGCTCCCAGGAAATCTTCATGAGGGTATCACCCTTCTGAACCGTATAGGAAACCCCATCTCCACCCGGAGTATCGGTGGAGGCAACCGTTTGTTTCGGTGCAGTGCTTGAAGAATCGGGGGTCTGCGCCAATGGAGTTTCAACAGGAACTTCTGGAGATGCCGAGGCAACTTCTGTCTTCGTCCCCGGAGTTACCACTTTGGGAGTCACATCCACATCAGAGGGAGGCGGCAAAGCGGAATCCGTAGCCAAATCAAGAGGTGGAAGCTCCTCCACCGGAGCCGCATCCTTTACGGCCGTCTCCTCGGAGGCCCCTATCGGTGAATCCGTACTGGCAACAGCATCGGATTTTGCGTCATTCTTGGCGGCCGCACCGGCCGCAAGTTCCAGTTCGGGATTTCCATCAGATCCGATGTTCGAATCCGGTGAAAGCGGTTCGGAGGATTTGGCGTCACCGGCGGCCAGTTCCTCTCCGGGTACTGCATCCGCAGGAGCAGCTTCTTCACCCTCGGTAGTCGCTACTGTTTCATCTCCGGAGTAATCCCCGTCCTCGAGTTCCATGGATGAGGTACAAGCGCTCAGAATCATCAGAGCGAGAATTAAGACCGAAGTGCCAAAACCATTCGAAATTTTTCTTTTCATACGATTCACCAATGGACGTATCGGAAAGCGTCAAAAAAACTTGAGCGAAAAAAACGCCCCCCTCCGTAACCATTGGGGATGCATTTAAAAAAACCAAATGAATTCGGATAATTACATTGTTTTATCGGGGTTGTTTCTGATCCAAAAAATCAAAATCCATACAAGTTTAGGCCTTGTTTTCCGGAAGAAAACCGGTGAGCATGACACAAATCAACACAATCGGACCCCAAAGGAGCCACCATGAAGACTATGTTATCGCTCACAGCATTTTTGTTTCTTACCGCTTGCGCCACTACCGGAATGAACTCGGGAACAGGTACGGCATTCATCAATATGGAAACCACTGAAGCCGTAACGGCCACCGCGCACAAACTGGGAACAAAAACCGGAACCGCTTGTTCTTCGAACATTCTAGGCATCTACGCTTCTGGCGATGCATCCGTTCATGCTGCGGCCAAGGCGGGTGGAATCACCAACATCACTTCGATCGACAAGCAGTTCACCAATTACGCGTTCGTGTATGGAAAAATGTGCACGATCGTCACTGGAAACTGAACTATTTTGAGAGCTTTTTCTTCAGGAGCAAAAAATCCTGAAGCAATGAGTCCATATTGGCGAGCGCAGCACTGCGCTCGCCTTTTTCTTTTCCTGCTTCCGGAAAATCCCCAACATACTGGATCAAGGTGGACAGCAGGGGCTGGACCAGCAGAATCCATGATTCCTGATTCTTGAAATAGGACTTCTTTTCCTTCAAAAGACTCATGCCGAGCAGATGCGTGACCCCGGCTAAATGAAAAAAAGGAGCAACATTCCGAGGGTCAATTGCGATCTGGGAAAACAACAGGTTCTGGGTTTCTATCCACTTTTGATAGCGGATTTTTGGATCCGGAATCGATGCGATCCTGGCAAGCGCAACCCCCTTCAATCGCGTCGAAATCCACTCCCTTGGTGTTTTCAGATCATCCCGTAGTGTAAACCCGGTCATGAGTTTCCGGAACTGCTCGTGCGCAGCTTTTCCGATTTCATTTTTTGCGTAACGAAGTGAAAAATTCTGTGTGTTTCCAGAATCCGTGATGATGACAAAACGCTCAAGCATCTGCTCATCAAGATCAAACTCAAGTCGCAATCCCCGTCCGGCATCGACTGCAGGTGATTCGAACCAAACCACCTTTTTTAGCCTGGAGCGCTGTTTGATCAGGTCCTTCAGCGCAATCTCGATGAAACGGTTTTTCCTCGCCACACAAAAAACACTCTGTAAACATGACTTCCATTGATCCACAGTAACTCCCGTCTCAGGAGTGCGTGGCCCTTCGATGATCACCTCGGCGTTGCCCGGACTCCAGATCTGGGTCATGCGGGTAATGAATTTGGAAGGCGGCCCCTTTTGGTAATCCATGGTTGAAACCACCGGGTCCCCCTCGAAAAACTTTGGCCAAGGCACCAGATGATAGCCAAAACTCACAGTCATGAAGGCTCCCTCTTCCCGGTCAAGATTCTCGGGAATGGAAGGCTCATAGGTTTCCTCTGCAAATACTCCATGAATGAGTGAATGACGCTCATGCCACCAAATGCGTCCTCCCTGTCCAAGCCCAAGGAGCAGTAGCAGAAAAAACATCCATTTGATTTGAACGGAACTCATTTCTTCATGATACGGGGATCTTTTGAAATCGAAAAGGGTTTAGAGATTCCCCCTTGTGGTAAAGTACCATTGAAATGCCGGAATTGAACACAGATCCAAGAAAAATCATCCACGTCGACATGGATGCCTTTTATGCTTCGGTAGAACAAAGGGATCATCCCGCGTTACGAGGTCGTCCGGTCATTGTCGGGGGGGATCCTGACAGTCGGGGGGTGGTTGCGGCCTGCTCTTATGAGGCCCGCGCCTTCGGGGTAAGGTCCGCCATGAGCACCGCAAAGGCCAAGCGACTCTGTCCGAACGGTGTCTTCGTGCACCCGAGGTTTTCTGCCTATGAAGAGGCGAGCCAAAAAATCAGGGAGATTTTTCATGAGGTGACAGACCTCGTGGAACCGCTCTCGCTCGATGAAGCTTACCTCGATGTGACCGAGAACAAGTGGAATGAGCCTTTAGCCGGAAAAATCGCAATCCGGATCAAGCGAGAGATCAAACACCGTCTTGAACTAACTGCATCGGCAGGTGTTGCTTCCACCCTGTTCCTTGCAAAAATTGCAAGTGATTACCGAAAGCCGGATGGACTTACGATCATTCCGCCGGAGGAGGCGCTTGATTTCATCGCGCCCCTCCCGGTTTCAAAGATCTGGGGAGTCGGACCTGCGACCGAGGCCGCACTCCTTCGGATCGGAGTGAGAACCGCAGGAGAACTGCGCGAGCTCTCCCCCGCTTCGGTTCAGGCCGCACTCGGAAGCAACGGAATGTTTCTCTACGAACTTGCCCACGGAATTGACATGCGCAGGGTTGACCCGATTTGGGAGCGAAAAAGTTATGGTGCCGAGCGAACCTTTGAAAAAGACATGACATCGATCACCACTCTCGAATCTGAGATCCGGGAACTTTGTGTCGAGATATCGGATGCGCTGTTGGAAGAAAATCTTCGGGCTCGTACCATCACACTGAAAATCCGGTATGGAAACTTTGAAACCATCACTCGAAGCATCACTCTTCAGAGGCCTCTCGATTCAGCAGAGAGGATCTTTCAGGAGGCCATCAAACTTCTTCATGAAAAGACCGAAGCCGGAATCCGGCCGGTACGGCTTGCCGGAATTTCCGCATCCCACTTGGTCGGACGCGCGGGACCTGAGCAGCTTTGGCTTGAGTTGCCTGAATTCCTTTGAACGCTTGGAAAGCTAGCCTATGAATTTCGAACCGCGATCAACTGAACCACGGCGCTTTTTCCGGAATGCCCCTCTCCCTCTTGAATCTCGCGATCGAGTTCCTGAAGTGTCTTGATCTGAAGAGCTGCGAAATCCTTCTTTAGAATTTCGGCCGTCATCATCAGTTCAGGCACGGGCGGGCCTCCGGTTTTGTACTCAAGCTGACGCGGATGATAGGCCTCCAAGATCATCCCGCCACCGGATTTGAGCGCCGCGCAAACCCTACCATGAACGAGCGACCGCAATTCCGGTGGAAGATGACACCAGATTGATATCACCGCATCCCACAGATTCACCCCGGGGTCATAGTCTTTAAGATCCGAAAGACAGGTTTCAATCGAGAGATTTTCTCTTGTGGCCCAAGCCTCGAGCTTTTTCAATCCCACCGCGGATTGATCGACCGCTGTGACCTTGAATCCTGAGCGTGCAAGAAAGATCGCATTCCTGCCCTCGCCCTCGGCAAGACACAGAACCCGGCCCCCTTTTGGAATGAGCGTGAGGTTATCGCGAAGAAAATCATTTGGCTCTTTTCCGTAATGAAAGGCCTCTTTGTCATACCGTTCATCCCAGGCAAGAGCGCCCGGGGTCTGAAGTTTTTTGGCATCACTCATGGTTTGACACCGCTCTCACCGGGTTGTTCCCGAATCACTCGCTTCAACACCATTTCAAGCGGACAGAAGCCCGTGAAGCTGGACTGAATCAGGTTCAAACCCACAAACGCCGTGAAGTACAACCAATTCTCGGAATGTACTCTCGACAACACAAGACTCACCAAAACAAAGCTACCTGCAAACCGACGGATCCAATTTTCCACTTTCATCTTTCACTCCTTAATTCCCGAAGCCGGGATTTACCTACCAACCAGTAATACATCGCAGGCACAGCAAACCGACTGAGTACCGTGGCTGCGATCTCACCGAAAATGAGACTGACCGCAAGCCCCTGGAAGATCGGATCCGCAAGCATCACAGCTCCCCCAACTACCACCGCTGCAGCAGTCAGCAGCATGGGTCTGAACCTGAGAACCCCGGCATTGATGACCGCATCTTTCAACGCCGCACCCTCGGAAATCTGCTGCTCGATGAAATCCACGAGGATGATCGAGTTCCTGACAATGATTCCGGCCCCGGCAATGAAGCCAATCATCGAGGTCGCCGTAAAATAAGCGCCAAGCATCGCATGCCCGGGAAGAATTCCAATCAGGCTGATCGGAATCGGCGCCATGATGACGAGCGGTACCGCATAGCTTCTGAACCATCCCAGCACGAGCACGTAGATCAGGATGATCACGACCGCAAAGGCTCCACCAAGATCGCGGAACACTTCGTAGGTGATGAACCACTCTCCGTCCCACTTCAAGACCGGCTCGCGCGTATCCCAGGGCACATCGGAAGTCTGGGTGCGAACCTTGATCTTGGGATCAAGCTTCAGGATTCCATACACCGGAGCCTCCTCGGCGCCCGAGAGTTCGCTCATCACCATCACCACGGGCTTCAGATTCTTCCGATACAATACCGGGGTGGTCAGCACCTCGGGCTTTTTCATCAATCCGGAAGCGTCCACACTTCCCGACTCAAAAGACGAGAGCCTTTGTCCCTGAAAGGGCGCCGAACCTGCGCGACTCCCGGAATTCAAAGAAAGATCGATTCCCACTTCTTCGGGAGCGAGGTTCTCATCCAGAATCCCGACCCGGCTTTCAGAAAACATCAATCCACTTAAGGATGAAAAATCGCGGCTATTGGACCCAAGAAGTCCTCCCCGGTCAAAATTGAACCCGAATCGAAGTCGGCTCCTCTGATTCCTGAGCGTGGTATCAAGATCCACAACACTGGGTTCATTCTTGAATATCGCCTCGATCTCGCGCGCGGTGGATTCACGGACCGCAGGCTCGGGTCCGTAAATTTCAGCCACCATGGTGGATAAAACCGGGGGCCCGGGCGGTACCTCCAGTACCTTCGTCACTGCATGGTGTTTCTGTCCGAATCTTGATATGATCGGGCGCAGTCCTTCGATGATCGCGTGACTTGATTCTTTGCGGTCGTCTTTTTCACTCAAGACTACCTGCAAATCCGCTTGATCGTCCTGCCCCCGAAGAAACGCATGCTTCACCATTCCGGAGAATGAAAACGGAGCAGCCTCGCCCACGAACACCTGCACCCGCTTCACTTCCGGATGAGTGAGAAGCTCGCGCGAGAGTTCCGTTGACAGTTGAAGGCTCTTTGCGAGCGGAGTCCCGTCTTCATAGTCAAGAAGAACTTGGAACTCGTTTTTATTGTCAAACGGAAGCATCTTCACTTTCGCCGCCTTGAAGTAAAGGAGCGAGAATGCAATCAGAAACAAAACACCGACGAGACCCGCAAAAAGCAAAACGGATCGTTTTTTTCCGAGCAGACTCTCCATGATTCCACGGTAAACCCGATCAAGCCTCCCCTCTTTTTCCGGGGAATCATGAACAGGCTCGTGCGCCTTCAAGAGCTTCACCGATGCCCAAGGAGTGACAACGAATGCGACGATCAGCGACAGGATCATCGCAAGGCTTGCCCCCACCGGAATCGGTTTCATATAGGGGCCCATCATTCCCCGCACAAAGGCCATGGGGAGAATTGCCGCGATCACGGTGAAGGTCGCAAGAATGGTCGGGTTTCCGACTTCGCTCACCGCTCGGATTGCCGCTTTTGCGATGCCTTGTCTCGGGTCAAGCTTCAGATGGCGCTCAATATTTTCGACCACGACGATCGCATCATCGACCAAAATCCCGATCGAAAAGATCAAGGCGAACAGGGTAATCCGGTTCAGCGTGTAGCCCAGGAAGTAATAAATTCCGAGAGTAAGAGCAAGGGTCACGGGAATCGCGATCGCAACGACAAGTGATGCCCTGAATCCCATCGCAAGCGCAATGAGGGCTGCAACCGAGAGGGTGGCGATCAGGAGGTGCTCAATCAACTCAAGCGACTTCTGATTGGCCGTTTTTCCATAATTCCGAAGCTCCGTCATTCGCACATCTTTTGGCAGGCCCTTGGCAAAAATTTCTGCGCGCGTGAGCAAGGCCTTCGAGAGCTCGACCACATTGGTTCCTTTTCTCTTTGAAAATACGATCGAGACCGTATTCTCGACTGAACCCGCCTTTTCGCGATCCAGCAGCACAGATGCGCGAGTCCTTGCCTCCGGACCATCGATCACTTCGGCCACATCCCGGACGCGAATCACCCGACCCGCTCTTTGGCCCACCGGCAGATTTTCGATGTCGGCTTTTGAAGAAAGCCTTCCACCCGCTTCCACGTCATACACCCGCTCCTCACTCCAATTTTTTCCAGACGGTGTGAGTACATGGTTCTTTTGAAGAGCATCATAAAGCGCAAGAAGACTTACTCCGCTTCCACTCAAGCGCTTCGGATCGGCAATCACCCGAAGAGTACGTCTCAGGCCACCACGCAGTTCCACCAGGGAAAGATCCGGAGTGCTGGAAAACTCGCGGGCAAGAGGTGCGACCAAGGATCGAAGAGCTGCAGGATCAAGGGTGCTTGAGCTGAAGGCGAGATTCAAAAAAGGAACATCATCGACAGAAAAAGACCGAACCACCGGATCAGTGACTCCATGGGGCAATTCCTGCTTGGAAACCAGCAATTGATGGTGAACCTTGACCAGACTTGGCTCCATGGGCTCACCCACCTTGAAGCGAACTGTAATCAAAGCTCCATTTGCTCTGGAGGAGGAATAAACATATTCAACCCCCTCCAGTCCCCAGACTGCGCGCTCGATGGGCTCGGTTACCTTTCGTTCGACTTCCTGGGCTTCAAGCCCGGGCGCGCCGATTGAAATGTCAATCATCGGTACCGAGATCTGGGGTTCCTCTTCCTTCGGGGTAAGGACCACCGCCGCAAGTCCGAACAGAATCGAAAAAATTGCAAGAACGGGAGTGAGCTTTGAGTGAATGAATCCAAGCGCAATCTTACCTGCCAGACCGACCTTTTCAGGATTCGTGTTCATGATCAGATTCCTTCTTTCCTGATGTAGCTTTGCAAAGAACTCCTGCCGCCAATCCACTCGGACTCAAGGCGTACCCGGTCGAGCAGCAGATCCACCCTTCGATTCAAGGCCTCGGCCAGGGCAAGGGCACCGATTGCACCGTCTTGAAACAAGCGAAGCGCAATTCGGGTTTGTTCGCCGAGCAGCTCCTCGGACTCGCGGATGATTTTGAGATTTGAATCCAGTGCCTGCGCGCGGGATTCCAATTCGTAAAATGCAGTCTTTGCCCGCTCGGAGGCCTCTTTCGAACGCATCGATTCCCGCTTTGATCTCAAGCTTGATTCACTCAGGCGATTCCACGAGTCCGGACTGAATAAAGACCATTTGAGATAAATTCCAGCAGTCGTGGTGAATGCGTTCCCACGGTCGCCTGCATTCCAATTCTCCGATCCAAACAACCCTACTCCAGGAAGGTATCGTGAACGTTCCATGAAAGATTGTTCATCGCTTGCATGAGCCGAGAGATTCTGAGCCTCCTCGAGCAGTGTGGTTTCCGGAGCTCCGGGCATTGGAAGCGTTGCTTCGACAAACTCCGCAACATTCGCGGACTTTGGCTCCCAGGGTTCCTGATTCAATCCGGCAAGCACCGAAATCCCCGACTTAAGCCCCTGCTCTTCCGCCATGATGGAATTGATCACGGACAAAATGCGGTTTTGAAGCGCACGGAGGCCCAACATCCCGGAGTAGCCGACAGGATTTGCGCGACTTCCAAGTGCATATCGTTTCAGAATGCCTGACAGAGCATCCCGCATCTCGATTGCCCGAGCCTTCGCATGATGGAGCGACAAAATCCTTCCAAAATCGTGAGCCGCCTTTGAGTGCAACTCAAGCTCCTTTGCATCCCGGAACTTTTCGCGGGATTCCTGCCAAAATTGAGCAGCCCTGCGCGCGGCCTCCTTCATGCCTCCCTCATACAAGGGAAGCTCCGCCTGCAAGGAGAGCTGTCCATATTTCTGAAATCCGGGTTCATTGAGAGCCGCAGCCGCAAAATCCTGCGAAAGTACCTGGCGCTGTCCTAGCTTTGAGAAAAGGGAAAGCCCCGGATCATTCGTGGTGAAGTATCGACCCCCAAGACTAACGTTTGGAAGCCAGTGAAGTGCCGCCCTCTCGCGGGCCTCGCGTGCCATGCCAGCCTCGAGCTCCTCCCCCCGCAAGCCACTCGAGTTCGAGCGAATCTTGCTCCAAAGCTCGGAGAACGCGAGCGGTTCGGCCCAAGCCTGATTCGCGCCTGAAATGGCAACCCATACTGACATCAGGAAAACTGCAAATTTCGGGTTCATGGACAAAAAATCTCCTTGATTGAATGGATCAGCTTTTTTAGGCGCTCATCAGCGAGCGTGTAGTAGACGGAAGTCCCCTCTTTTCTGGAGCTCAGCACGCCTTCGTTCTTGAGCCGGATCAAAAACTGGGACATGGCGGATTGCGAGATGCCTCCGAAGTCCACGAGTTCTCCTACCGTTTTTTCGCGGTCAATCAAGGAGCAGAGCACCTTTAGCCGAATGGGGTGCGAGAGGGATTTCAACACCTGACTCACTTCATCACACCTGCTTGCCATCATTTTGATTTCAGATTCTTTCATGCTTGCCTCTTTTATTAAAATATTATAATTTTATAATATATGCAAGCAAAGAATTGCATGCTAAAAAGCATCCAGCAAAAGGAGTCCTCATTTATGTCCACCCTGAGTTTCGAAGCCACCCTGAACCTGCCCTTTGATTCTGCAATCGAAAAAACCACCGAATGCTTAAAGGCAGAGGGATTTGGAGTTCTTACCCGAATCGACTTTGATCAGAAGATCAAGGAAAAGCTTGGTCACACGCTTCCGAAAACCGCGATCTTAGGAGCCTGCAATCCGGGGTTTGCCTATGAGGCGTATTCCAAAACTCCTGACATGCTACTGCTCGTTCCTTGCAATGTCGTGGTGGAAGACGCGGGCTCGAGCCGCTCCAAGATCCGCCTGATCAAGCCCTCAAGCATGGTGAAAACCCTGAACTCGCCTGATCTCGTCAAGATGGCCGAGCAGATTGATGCCGTTTTGGAACGAGTCTCAAAAGCAATCACTACCGGTGGTGCGAAATGACCTTCGAGCCAACCCAAGCCCTCCCCCTCGTTCTAATCACGGGATTCATTCTGTACCGTTATTTTGGATTTCGGCGGGCCCGGTCCGCAATCCCAGGGCTCCTTCACCGAGGAGCTGTAATTGTCGATGTCCGAACCGAGGCCGAATACAACGGGGCTCATCGACCGGGGAGCATCAACATTCCACTGAATCAATTTGATTCCCGATGTGCGGAGCTAAAGAAGGATGTACCCGTGATCCTTTGCTGCGCAAGCGGCGCCCGAAGCGGAATCGCAGCGGGCGTTCTTCGAGCCAAAGGCTTTGAAGTGCTGAATGCCGGCCCTTGGACGAACATTCCCTAAATTGCGCCGAACGCGCTCGTATGGACCTGGTTTCCTCAGCTTGTGGACTCACCCCGTGGGCATCTTGGGGTTTTGGCCGACTCTTGCGAGTCAGGGCTTCGGGTGAGCCATGACCGGAGTGTTTTCGTGCAGTTTCATGCCGGAGTCCTTCCCCCCTTTTGAACCAAGGGTTTCCGACTTTACCCGGTGACCGGACATGGCTTCCTCAGCTTTTAGACTCATCCCGCGGTCATCTTGGGGTTTTGGCCGACTCTTCCGAGTCAGGGCTTCGGGTGAGCCATGACCGAAGTGTTTTCGTGCAGTTTCATGCCGGAGTCCTTCCCCCCTTTTGAACCACTGGTTTCCGACTTTCTGAGCGAGCCAGGATGGCGAAAGCGAAAAGAACAGGAGGTTCGTGGAGGAAACCATTGGTTCAAAAAGGGGAAAGACTCTGCCGGGGACTTCACGAAAACACTCCTGTCCTGGGTCATCCAATCCTCCTCACCATATTCTGATTTGATTTTTAGCCCCTTCTGACTTAATTAAACCTCTAGAATTCAAAAACAATGGGTCCGGAGATGTTCAGTGAATCTATCATCCCTACAAACCGAATTTGATTTGCTCTATTCGGGATTCGCATTGGCCAGTGGAAACGGAACTCTTGCCCTGCTTCTTCTCGCGCTTTTGATTGCGTGTGCTTTTGAGTTCATCAATGGATTTCACGACACCGCCAATGCCGTTGCGACCGTCATCTATACCCGCTCGCTGAAACCATGGACCGCCGTTCTTTGGTCCGGGATCTGCAACTTCATCGGAGTATTCATCGGCGGCATTTCGGTTGCGATGGGAATCGTGAAGCTCCTGCCTGCCGATGTGCTGGCCTCAAACAACACCTCACTTAGCCTCATTGCCGTTTTCTCGATGCTTTTGTCCTCTTGCATTTGGAACCTTGGAACCTGGTACTTTGGAATTCCCGCCTCAAGTTCTCATGCCCTGATCGGAGGGATCCTTGGCGTCGGCGTGGGGCATGCGATCTCAAACGGGAACACCATTTCGTCCGGAGTGAATTGGACGAAAACCAGCGAGGTGGGTCTCTCGCTTCTGATTTCACCTCTTCTGGGATTTTTGTTGGCAGCCCTTGGATTGGTTCTCCTTAAGGCGATGACCAGGAATTCGAACCGACTGCACTCGCCCCAGATCCCTGGGAAAACCCCTCCCATCCCGATCCGAATCGCGCTGATTGGCACAAGCACCGGAGTGAGCCTTGCCCATGGATCCAATGACGGCCAAAAAGGCGTGGGGCTCATGATGATGATCCTGATCGCTCTACTTCCAGCGCAGTTTTCGCTGAATCCTTCGGTATCCAGCGAAAAAATCGCGCAGGCCATTTTGTCTGCCCGCCAGATTGAGATTACGGTAGCCTCTCTTTCGGAGTCCTCCAGAAACGAAAAGGGAATTCTGATTCGAAATGCACATGCAAATCCAGAAAAACCCCTATCCGAGAAGACACAAAAGGCAATGGAGAAGTCTCTCGTATTATCTGCCCAAATCCAAGACGACCTAAAGGGAGCCTCGTCCACTGCGGATGTGACCGAAGAAAAACGACTTCGGCTTCATTCCAACATCGTACAACTTGAATCGGGGCTCAGTACCCTCGAACGCGCAGGTTATGCCTTACCCGATACTAAGAAGGCACGAAAAGCACTTTTTTCGATCATCGAATATGCACCGTTCTGGGTGATCGTTCTTATTGCTATTTCTCTAGGACTTGGAACCATGATTGGGTGGAGACGAGTGGTAGAAACGATTGGCGAAAAAATCGGAACATCAGAACTCACCTACGCTCAAGGAGCGGTGGCACAAAGCGTAGCGATGAGCATGATTGGAGTGTCTGCATTGGTAGGGGTCCCAGTAAGCACTACCCATTGTCTCTCCTCGGGCGTTGCAGGAACGATGATTGGTGCAGGATCGAGCGTTCGAGGATCCACGATCAAAACCATTCTCATGGCCTGGGTCCTAACGCTACCAGTGACTCTTGGCCTCTCCGCAGGATTTTATCTTTTGTTCCGCACCCTCATTCATCCGTAGGTAACAGAATTCAGATCATTGTTTCGGTTTTTCTCCCGGAGGGTATTCAATCGTATCCTTTTCGGCCTCGCCCGGAGTTGCAGTGCTATCTCCGTATTCGGTTGGCGACTTGCCTACATCTTTTCTGAAGGTTCGTCCCGCAGAGCCTTTCTTGGAATCGAAATAAGATTCTTTGGTGTTTTTTCTCTGAACAGGAAAACTAGAAGCCTTTTTTTTCGCCTCTAGCTGCTCCTTTTCATCCTCAGCATCACTGATCGCTTCTTCCTCAGGTGTCGGGGGGGGCGGGGCGGGACGCTCTAACTCTTTTCGCTTCTCTTCGCTCAGTCCCCGGGCATCCAGAAGTTCCTTTGATTTTGCCCTCATTTGTTCAAACTGTTCCGTCCTCATTTTCTGGGCCCGTTCTTGCACCGTAAGGCGTTTTCGAGCCTGCTTCCCCCGAGCGGGCTCGGCCCACGAAACGAGCGGCAAAATTAAACATAATAGGTTTAATAAAAAACGAAAACCAATGAATACCTGATTCATATTGTAGATCTTACCACGTTCCACTAAAATGAAGGAAGGGGGATACGCACTTGATTCAAGAAGGAAAAAAAATCTTTTTCACATGGGCTCTGCTCCTCTTTTCCACAACACCCTGCCTAAGCGCTTCACTTACCATAAAGTGTGTCAATGATGACGGATCGATTTCTGGTGGCACACTTGAAAACTCGTGCAGGAACCTTCTGCCAAAATGTTCGGAAGTTCATGAAAAATACAAATCAAAAGCACTGGAATCCTTGAGCCTAAAGATTTACGGCTATCACAAAGGCTGGGATCTGGATTTAAATAAAACCACAGCATCCTCTCCTGTGGGGAGTCCCATGCCCTATCCGGTTTGCAGCGTAGTGGGGAGAACCATTCGATACCAGGGTACCCGTGATCTCGCTTTTCGGTATCGGGACATGGGCACAACCGTAGCCAATGATGGAAAAACGAATTACACGAACGCACAGGTCTGTGGAAGCCTTCCTAAGGTAGAAATCAACATTGGCAGTCGAGAAATCTATCTAAAGCTCGAAGGCAACAGTGGGAGCTCGATCGCCTCATGGATGCTGGGTGCGATGCCCTACGAGATCCGCTCACAGGCTTATGATTTTTTTCAAACGGTTTCGAAACCCGCAGACCTCGATGCTGCGATCACGGACTCAAATCTGCAGGATTCAAAAGCTCGATTTTCGGAAATCCAACTGAAGTCTGAACAATTCTTAAACTCACTTCCTCCTGAATCAAAGGCAATTTGCAGTGATAATACCTACTCCAATCTTGTAGATCGCTGTCTGGAAAGACCCGGGTTTTCTCCATTTGCTCTTACGGATCCGGCGCTCCGTCTATGCACCCTTGCAAAAGCATCCATGCTTTTGAACGAAGCTTCTATCTCTGGGATGATTGAGTTTCAGATTATGAGTAAAGCAAAGGCTTCATTTCAACAACACTTTGGGGATACTTTTCTTTTATCAGACAGAAGTGTTTTATGGTCCGCCTTAGTCAAACAAGCCACCGATGACACTTCGTTTTGGGATTGCATTCTAGATCTGAAAGGTCGTCGAAAATGCGCAGCGGAAGTAATCTCGGCTGTAATGGGCGATGGCTCCTGGAAAGTCCCAAAAGGCTCGTGGTGGGGGGAGCCAACGAATCAATCACCATCTAAGCCTCGAGTAGGACGACAATTTTTTGGATTCAGGCTGAATCCTTCGGTGAACCCCGTGAGCGCTCGACTTCCATTCAATTACCCCTCTTACTCACGAATTTCTCCCCCCTTTATCGGCGGGCAACCCCAAATCCTTACCCTCTCCAGTGGAATTCCGGCAATCATTGAAAAGGTGATTCGCTATGATATCTGCAAACAAACTCGCCCGGGAGATCCAAGTCCACGATGTGATGAAACACTCATTCCAAACATACCAAACAATGGGGTGAACTATACATGGTAAAACGAAATGCCGATTCATTTATCATGATCTTTCTTTTCGTATTTGGATTCTCGATAGAACCTGCACGTGCCGGAGATTTCAAAGTCCACATGGATTACGCTTGCATCGTTGGAGATGGAATTCCCATTCCGAGACACTCGGTTCTTGCAACCAAGTGTTGTTACGGAAACGGCGCAAATGAGCCCGTCTGCAACTCGGGATTTTTCTCGATTCTTCCAGATACCCTCGTGGAGACCGAAAATGTGCTGGATGGCGCGTATCAACTCATTGATGATGCGATCACTCTGACAGGCGCCACAAGCGACCTCAACGCCGCACCCGAGGGCTCACCAGATCCAGGAGAATCACCATCCTCATCAAGCGGCACGATCAGCGCTGAAAGCTCTGCCCTCCTATCGGGAGGCCAGATTCCGATCCCGGGTGGTAGAAACGCACTCACCGGAGCTTCGCCCACCCAAAATCTTTCATCGGGGCAGTCCTCGACGGGATTGGGAGGTTTATTTTCTTCCTCCGGCCCAAGTGGGATGGGAATCGGTGGCCTCGATGGAGGATCATCTGGAAAAAAAATCAAGAAAAGAGGAACTGGCTCGTCCACAGAGGATTTTGCGTTTTCCACTGGGAAGTATGCCTCGCTTGGCTCTGGCAGGACCGAGGCTCCCACCTCAGTGGGTCCGTCTGAGGTTGTTTCAGGACAAAATGTGGAGGTCATTGAATATGGCAGCGGCAGAAGCGAGGGCGCCTCTGGTTCGGGAGGGAATTTGTCTTCGAACTCTGCCGATTCTGACTCAAGATCAGGTTCTCTAAATGGCGCGGAACAGAATCCTGCCTCTGATGAGTCGGAGGGCGAAGCAGAATCCCTTGCGGATCAAGAGGGAGAGGGATCACCCAAGGACGCGGCCGATTATTTGAAGCGAATCCACAAAAAGGACTCCATTTTTAAGATCGTCTCAAAACGATATGCAAAAGAGGAGTCCCGTAAACACATTGGAGCCTCGAGAAACCGGCCAACAAAACGCTAACCGGTGCCTTTACGGAGGGATCTTTTCCGACCGGTGAATGAAAATCATTTCAGAAGAGGAAAGGCTCCACAAAAAAGATCGATTTACCCAGAAAATGCGTTAAGCTCGGACCTCGGAAAAAGGGGTCCGAAACCGGTGAATCAAGAAATCTTCGAATGGCTGCAACTCCTAGGACGCTGGCTGCACATCATGGTGGGAATCACCTGGATTGGGACCTCCATTTTTTTCATGTGGCTTGACCGGAGTTTTGTCAAAAACCCGGAATCCAAAAACCCGGGCCACATCGGGGACCTCTGGATGGTCCACGGAGGCGGATTTTATCATGTCGAGAAACTTCTCATGGGTCCGACTCCCGTCCCAAAGGAACTTCATTGGTTCAAATGGGAATCCTATTGGACTTGGATGAGCGGAATCTTTTTGCTCGCACTCATTTTCTACTCGGGCTCCGGTACCTTCCTTTTGGATTCAAGCGTATCGAAGATCAGCTTTGTAGAGGCGATCCTGCTGAGCCTAGGCTCCCTGATCGGATCCTGGGTTTTTTATGACACTCTTTGGGAATCAAATTTTACAAAAAAGAACCCGCTTGCCGGACACACGATCACTCTTCTTTGGTTTGGAGGAATGGTTTATCTTTTGTGTCACACCCTGAGCGGGCGGGCGGCCTATATCCACATCGGAGGAATGCTCGGCACATGGATGACCGCAAACGTCTTCCTTCGGATCATCCCCCGCCAGGTGAAAATGGTGGAAGCCTCAAAACGCGGCGAACCTGTGAATCAGGAATGGGCAAAGAACGCAAAGAATCGCTCCACCCACAACACCTACTTTACTCTTCCGGTCATTTTCATCATGCTCTCCAACCACTTCCCGAACACCTATGGCAATGCCTACAACTGGCAGATCCTAATTGCGATCAGCGCAGCGGGAGCGGCGATCCGAGAATTCTTCGTGGTCCGGCTCTCGAACCCCATGCGCTCGCGTCGGTTCGGAGTCTTGGGTGCGACGATCATTCTTGCCGTGATGATCCTTACCCGCGAGAACCTTTCCCAGGAAATCCCCGCGACTCCAGAACCCGCAGTGAATTCGAAGGCGGAAGAATCCGCGCCAGTGGATGTGGGTCCTCATGGCACCCTTCGCGGGCGAGCGCTTTACCGCGGCACCCCTCCCGCTCGTGAGACCCTGTCGGTGCCCGGAGGCTGCAATCCGAGCGGAAAGCCCGAAGTTTTGTCAAACGACATCCTGGTATCCGAAGGCAAGGTCGCGAACGTGCTTGTGTCCATCACTCGTGGCCTTAAACCAAGGGACTTCGGCGCTCCCCCGAAAACGCACGCGGTGCTCGATCAAAAGGAATGTCAGTACGAGCCAAGACTTCTTGCCGTTCGCGTCGGGCAGCCTGTGGATTTTCTAAACAGCGATCCGATCTTCCACAACGTGAAATCACTGAGTAAGGAAAACGAAAACTTCAACGTGGCGATGCCTTTGAAAAACGACAAGATGACGAAGGTGTTTCAAAAACCTGAGATTTTCATCGAATCCAAGTGCAGCGTCCACCCGTGGATGAGTGCCTCGATTGCGGTCCTCGATCATCCGTATTTTCAGGTAACCGGAACCTCAGGTGAGTTCACCATTTCGAACGTGCCGGTCGGGACTTACACACTGGAGGCCTGGCATGAGGTTTTCGGATCCCTGAAACAGGAAGTGACAGTAAAAGCAGATCAAACCCTTGAACTCGATTTCAGTTATGGAAAGTAGGAACGCATGATCAGCACGCACGTACTGGACACCAGCAAAGGAATGCCCGCAGAGGGCATCGAGGTTGTGCTCGAGATCGCAAAGAATGGATCATCGTCGGAATTTTCCGAAATCGCGCGCGGCCGCACCAACGCGGATGGACGACACTCCTTTGATTGCGAAAAGCTTGCGGGTACCTATCGATTGACCTTTCAAATTTCGGAGTATCTTGAAGAGACTCAAAGCGATTTCTTCTTTCTCACTGCGCCCGTGATCTTCAAAATTTCAAACACGGGCCGAAAGTACCACGTTCCCCTCCTCTTAAACCCATTTGGGTATTCCACCTATCGCGGATCATGAAATGATGGAAAAAACGGACATTCCTTACTACCACGACTACCTCTCACCGGCCCTCCTTGAGCACCTAAAAAAGGAAAGTCTACCGGTTGAGGGCGTTCCCGGGCTCAGACAATTGGGTCCCTCGGGTGGCCTCGAAAACAGAGAGTCGTTCCGTTTTCTGTGTGAACTCTATCAGATCCTAAAAGAGCCCCTGAACCGGGTGCTGGAGCAAAGGAAAATCGACCGCAAGTTCCTGGATGAGCGCACGAAATCCTGTTACGAACTCAATCAATCCTTGAAGATCGATCTTCGGGATCAAGACTATGAAAGTGTACTCGGCCATGAGGACGGCGAGGGTCGAATCGTCATCGGACCGAAAAATCCTTTCTACTGCAAAAAGGGCTACGGTGATCCGATTGCCAATCTCCCCACCTTCCTAAAGGGCACTCATGTCACTCTCTTCGGACCACCTGATGATCCGAAACTCTCTATTAATGCAATGAACGCATTTCACCGAAGGATCAGGGACGAGCCTACAATTGTTTCTGGCATCCTTGAAACCTGCGAGGATGCCCCTTTCTGGGGCGCGGATGATGAGGACTCGAAAACCCCGCTCAGACAGGATCTGATTTCTGCCGGACAAAACCTGAAAGGCTGCTTTGAGGGGACCCTCCGTTTTCAGGACGAGAAAACAGGAAAATCATACCAACTTGAATCCACCCGTCTCTCGCTTCCGATCAAACGGTTTCCAGGCCTTGCCCTTCCCGCTCCCTTCCTTTTGTTTGAGGGAAATCCCCTTCCTCTGCACCTGTACGACTTCGCTTTGCACCTCTACACGCATTGGAACCGTGAACCTGCACTCTGCTACTACGTGCCGAAACTCGAAAACGAGGAAGAGGCGGCGTACATCAGACTGATGATCGAAACCGCGGAGGATCTTCTCCGAAAAGAACACCCCACCTATGAACCGGGTTCGATTCGATTGTTTGTCGTTCTTGAAAACCCACGAGCCATTTTCAGGGTCAATGAGATCATGGATGCCCTCCACCCGTATTTTGCAGGGGCCTCGCTCGGCTGGCACGACTACCTGGCATCCACTGCCCGTTTATTCAAGAATGACGCGAATTACAGGATTCCGGTAAAAGCCGATCCGGACATTGTCATCAAATACATCAAAGCATCCCATGATCTGCTCTCCGAGGTGGTCGGATCACGGGGTGGAATCAAGATCGGCGGAATGTACGGGGTTTTGCCAATCGAAAACGAACTCACAAGTCCCTCCTTTCAACTCACCATCAAGGGCTACATCAAGGATGTGGTGACCCAGCTCAAGCGCAACTTGAGCGGCTTCTGGGTGGCGCATCCGGACTTTGTGCGGCTGGGAATGGCGCTCGTTCAGGCATGGAAACTGAGAGATTCCTCGCCCCAGTTGTTGGACGAACTTGTGTGCTCGCTATTGCTTCCGGAACATCACGAGGAAATTCTTTCATTCATCCAGGGGTCTGACATCGAGGGACTCAGGATCGATGACCCTCTTTACCCCCGCTCCCTGATTGTGGCTGATCTCAAGGAATCGACCTTCATCGCAAACCACGACCAAGAGGAAGTCCGCTACAACGTGTTCCAGTCGCTTCAGTACCTTACCGACTGGCTTTCGGGAAATGGGTGTGTGGCATTGCCCGCACAGCTCAAAGGGGTTCCTGTCCGCGTAATGGATGATCTTGCCACTGCAGAGCGTTCCCGATGGGAGGTGTGGCATGAAATCCACCATGGGCGCGTCAAGATCGAAGACTTTGTACGAATTGCACACGAAGAGATGCGTTTCATCAGGAAGGATCTGTCCGACGGAAAAAAGATCGTCCAGGTGAAATGGGATGAAAGAACAGCAAAGTGGTATCCGATCGCACTCAAATTGATGCTGAAGTTGATGACCGATCCTGAACCGGTAGAGTTCGCATCAGAGCTGCTTCTTCCTTTCACGATTGAATCTGTTCGAAACTCGCCCGAACCCCTTGAAACACTAATGGGTCTTGAACCCGGAAAATACAATCTCTCCCCGAGGATCGAGCGACTGAACCATTACTTTTCGGTCTGTGGCAGCATGAAGTTCGCACTCCCTCTCTCAAATCTCCTCTCACCTGACCTGGAGCTAGCCGAGAGGATTGTCATGGAATTCACCAAGAATGACATTCTGGATGCGGCGTCGTTTCACGGTGACATCGGAGAAAACAAGAGGACCCTTGATGAACTTGCTGCATCCGAGCAAGCAGGGGTGCTTCTGGGGCAGGAAGAGCTTAGGCGAGAGCTCCTTGCAGGGGGACAAGAGTATCTCAAGCGTTTTGGAATGAAGTTTCTTGTATCAGCCCAGGGAAAGTCGGGATCAGAGATTCTCACCAAACTAAATGAACGCCTGCACAACACAGAAGAGGTAGAGCTCCAGAATGCGCGGCTTGAACTATGGCGGATCAGTGCCAAACGCCTTGTGCCTCTTGGTTCGGCAAGCCTGCTTGAACGGATCGAGGCCCTCCGGATCAAGCATGAAGTCACCGGAGTCCAGATCTCGATCAGTGCGGGTGAACGGGTTTTTCAGGATATTTGCCTTGGTCACGCGTTCAAGGGAGGCCCGCGTGTGGAGCCCGAAACCCGCTTTGAGCTTGCATCACTCAGCAAAACCCTTGCCTCCGCCCTATCGCTCGAAATCTTCCGTTCAAAGGCGATTTCTCTCGAAACCCCTGTGAATCCACTTTTGAAAAAATTTCGCTCCCCCTATCAGATCAGATCATTGGACATCTCGCATCCTGCCTGGGGCGATCAGGTCAGAATTCTGAACCTGATGAAACACAATGCCTTAAACCAGCACTATGTGAGGGGATTTCCTGCAGAAAAACCCATGCCGGGTGTGCTTTCCATCTTACGGGATCCCTCAAGGTACGGGTACGAGGAAACCGGGGCTCTCTTTCAACCAGGATCAGGCTTCAAGTATTCCGGAGGCGGTTTTCTTGTCCTTGAACACCTTCTTGAATCCCTCGAAGGAAAGCCGATCGCGGCGATCGCAGCCCCTTTTTTCCAAAGCCTCGGACTTCCGGAACTGAGCTTTCAATCCCTCGATCAGGAAGGTTTCGTGTATGCAAAGGGGTACCGGAAAAACGGGGATGAGATCCCGGGAGGGCGGCTGAACTTCCCTGCCTGCGCAGCCGGGGGCCTGGGCACCGCGCGAAGCTATCACCGGTTTTTGGATATTTTGGAATCAGGATTTCATCGGTATCAAGGAGATGTGGCGGTTTCCCATGAAACAGCTGTCCGAATGCTCGAGGATACCGACAGTTCGAGCCAGGAATTCATGGGAGTGAATGCCGGAATCGGAGTGTTCATCGGTGAAGCTCTTGAAAACCGGTTTGCGATTCACCAGGGCGCAAATGACGGTTTTCGGTGCCTTTCGCTTCATTGTTTTCGTGGGCCGGACCGGGGCAAGGGGATGGTGATCCTTTGCAACGCGGATGACAATGGCGTTTTGTTTTGCGCGGAAGCCGCACAAGAGATTCTCAAGGAACTGAAAATCAAGGGTGTTGATGAAAGCGAATTCCAGGCAAACCTCGATTCCGCCGGAATGCCCATCGAGGAGATCGTCAATCTTGGCTATAAAAACCTTGTCTTCAAGGCTTTTCTTCCGGACCTCCCCGAGGAAATCCATCCCAAAGGACCGCTCGATCCGCTTTCAAAATACAATCTTCTGGCCGACGCGAGAATCATCAGCGTTTCAAACCAGCGATTTGCGCGCGCTGAAAACCTGATCTCCCTGCATGAGCCGGTGTTTGATCCCGGTCTCTATGGAAGGCAGGGAAAGGTGATGGACAGTTGGGAGAGCGCCCGTCACAACCCGAAAGACTCGGACCGACTGATCCTTGAGTTGAAAAAACCCTCTTATGTTCACTATCTTCGGATCTCCACCCGATACCATCTTGGCAACCAGGCGCCACTTGTTGAAATTCTAGGGAAAAAAGCAGGTGGAGACGCATGGATCACGCTTCTTCCGAAAACCTCGATGGAAGGGCACTCTGAAAAACGAATCATCTCCGCAAACTCGTCGCTGCTGATTTCGGCCATCAAGGTCAAGATGTCGCCTGACGGGGGCTTGACCCGCCTTGCCCTGTTTGATGATCTTCTCCCGGCCGAAGAAAAAAGGTTCTATCGCGAGGTCAACACTGCCGAGTGTGTGCGCGATCCGATGCCGATTCCGCAACCTCAAAAACCCCTTGCTCCGGACTACCATCTGGACCAGGCAAAACTCGCCCGCAACTGGGGTCGGATATCCGAATGTCTGCCGATCGACCTTGCTTGCGAGGCCTTCGGCGCAAAAATCATTTCTGCATCAAACGAGCACTATGGGCCGGCCGCGCGCATGATTTCACCTTTTGCTCCCATCCACATGTTTGACGGGCTTGAGTCGGCCAGAAGCAGGACTCCGGGGCACACTGAATCGGTTCACCTGCGTCTGGCCAAACCCGGAAGAATCACCCGCGTTGAAATGGACTTCACTTTTTTCCGTAACAACAACCCGCGCGAAGTGGAATTGCATGGGCTCTCGCAAGGGGTTTGGAAGCAAATCATGCCAAAAACACTCGTAAAGCCTTATGCGGGAAACCGGTTTGTTCGGGAGATGGACCTCAAGGACGTCCTCACCGAAGTCAAACTCACCGTTCATCCTGACGGAGGGATGAACCGCCTCCACCTGTACGGGATTCCTGAAGACCAAGATCACGCCTGATGGAAAGCATTTGAGATGCAATCGAGATTGCGATTTCAGCCGGATCGTTCTTTCCGTAATCCTCTCCCATCGGACAGTGAAAACTATCGACCCTGGCACCCGGGATTCCGGCAGCAAGGAGATCGGAGTTGATTTTGATCCGTTTCACCTTGCTGCCGATGACACCCAGATAGGGAAAGGTCCTTGTCTCAAGGGCGCGCTTCACGAGTGGATAGTCGGTCGCATGCCCCATGGTGATGATCCCGACAAAACAATCGGGCGAGAGTTCATCGATCATCGGTACCATGTCCGGAGTCAATCGTTTTTCAAGACGTGGGTGATCGGAAATCCTGGACAACCACTCGATCCTCGGATCAAAGACCTGGAGACGACACTCCAGCTTCAAGAGCAAGGGCGCAAGTTCCTGCACAATGTGGCCTGCACCAAAGAGTGCGATCCGCCACTCACGATTTCCAGAGAACACCTCAAAAAGCACACTGAGCTCCCCTCCACAGCTCATTCCGATGTCACGCTGAAGGTTCCAGGTAAAGCTGTATTTCGTGGGACCGTCTTTTGCGGAAAGATACTCCTGCGCCTGCTCAATGCATCGTTTTTCGATCTTTCCTCCGCCAATGGTTCCAAACAGGATGCCATCATCACCCACCACCATGCGGGCTCCAAGATCCTGCGGAACGTGTCCCCTCTCTCCCGTAAGCGTCACCACCACCATCGGTGTCCCGGCTCTTTTCAGCTCAAGAAACCTCTCACAGAAAGTCTCAAAACTTGGCATGGTCACTCTCCCTTTAAGCGAGTCAACTCCATCAGGATCACCTCTGACGTCGCAGGCGAAACAAGACGGATCTCCTGTCCATTTGCACGGAACGACAAGGCATGCTTGATTGCGGTCCATACACTCGTGCCAAGCAAGAACGGGGGCTCACCCACAGCTTTTGACCCGTGCACGTTCCGATCATTGTCCGGATTTTCGATGAACTCCACATTGAATTCCCGTGGGGTGTCCTGGACATTTGGAATCTTATACGTGGTCGGAGAATGGGTGAGGAGATTCCGGTCGCGGTCATAGACCAGGTGTTCCGAGGTCACCCATCCCATTCCTTGAATGAACGCTCCGGTCGTCTGGCCGCGGTCAATCCCGGGATTCAGTGAGCGACCAAGATCCATGAGGATGTCTGCACGCCGCACCTTCATTTCACCCGTATATTCGTCCACTTCGACCTCCGAGACGGCCATTCCTTGGGTGAAATAATTGAATGCACGCCCCACGACCCGAGTTTTGTCGAAACCAAGATCCGGCGTTTTGTAGTGCGCATACGAACCAAGGGAAATCCGATTCTGATAGGCCAAATGGATCAACTCCCGCAAAGGAACCGACTTCCCGCTTCGCTGATCGCGCACAACTCCTTCTGAAAAAACCATGTCAGGATCCGGACTCGGAGTCAGGCTTTCCGGGCTCTCGAACTCGCGGGTCGGATCAAACTCCTGTCCCTGAAATCTGGCCCGAGCAAGAGGAATGAGTCGCGCCTTGATCCGATCGCATGCAAGAAGAGCTGCTGCACCATTCAAGTCAGATCCACTGGAGGCCGCAGTGGGCGAGGTATTGTGATTTTTTTCGGTTGACGTCGGCATTACCCGGACCGCATCCGGACATACGCCGAAGGCATGGGCCACGATCTGCTGGATTTTCGTGTTCACTCCCTGCCCCATCTCAGTGGCCCCAGTGCTTACCTGAAGCGTTCCATCAAGCTGAAGATTCACCAAAGCATTTGCCTGATTCAAAAACCGGGCGGTAAAGGAGATCCCGAACTTCGTGGCGGTAAGTGATATTCCTCGAACCTTGCCGCACCGGCGTGAATTGAATTCCCTGATTTCCCCGAGTCTTTTCTCGTATCCGGAACTCAGGAGCAGTCGTTCATGAATCCGTGGCAAAAGGTTGTTCTCCAGAACCTGGCCGTAGGGAGTCTTGAGATTTGCTCCCGAGTATAAATTGATTCGTCGGACCTCGCTTGCGTCTTTCTTTAAGTAATGTGCCACATCCTCAAGAATGCTTTCGATGGTCATGTTTCCCTGCGGCCCGCCGAATCCACGGAAGGCAGTATGGGGATGGTGATGGGTTCGATAGCAAATCCCCTCGACCCTGACGTTCGGAAGGTGGTACGCACCATCCAGGTGAAACATCGCCCGCTCAAGAATCGATGAGGAAAGATCAAGATACGCCCCACCATCCGATTGCAGAAGCGCATTCACGGCAAGCAGCCTCCCCTGATTGTCAAAGCCCACCTCATACTCGTTCTGAAATGGATGACGCTTCCCGGTGATCATCATGTCCTGATCCTTGGTCAGCACGATTCGTGCGGGACGCCTCAGGCGATCGGCAACAAGGGCCGCGTAGGCTGCAATCGGAGCACCCTGGGATTCCTTTCCGCCAAATCCTCCCCCCATGCGTTTGACCACACACACGACCTGGTGGAAGGAAAGTCCAAGGGCTTCCGCGACCACACGCTGCGTTTCGCTTGGATGCTGGGATGAGGAGTGTACCTCGATTTGTCCGTTCTCAAGCGGATAGGCGATCGCGGCCTGCGACTCAAGATAAAAATGCTCCTGCCCTCCGCAACGAAATATCCCCTTTAGTCGATGAGGAGAGGACTTCAGCGCCGCATCCACATCCCCCTGGATGAATGGACTTGCGGCCCGATAGAGGATCTCTCCCTTGGCTTTCGCCTCATCGATGCTGAACACACCCTCGGACGGGGTAGCTTCGATTTTGACCAGTTTCTTGATCGCCTCAACGGATCCCCGTTTGGAACTTGCCACAATGCACACGGCCTCCTGCATGTAGGAAATCGCGTCCACCACCAGAAAGGGCTGATCGTGGGTGATCGTGCCCCAATGCTTTGCATGAAAATCCGCGGCCGTAAACACCCCAAGACAATCCGGATGGGCGAGTGCCTCACGCGCATCGATCGATTTCAGGATTCCCCGTGCAATGGGACTCCCCACCACTCCCACATGGACTTCACCCCGAACCTCGGGACGATCATCAATGAACACGCTTTCGCCAGCCACATGGGTCACCGAGGAATCATGCCGTATGTTTGTGCCGATGCTCATAGGGAGGCCTCGTTGATGCCAAGTCCCTCTTCCACTGCAAGGTCATCATGAAATTTCAGTAGGAGATTTTGCGCCACCCTCAGACGGTATCCGGCCGATCCGCGCACATCGGTGATCGGGGTGATTTCCCCGGGGAGCGTATTGGCAAGGGCCCGGAAGAGATTGAGCGAAAGCGGCTTTCCGAGCACCTGTGCTTCGATCCCGCCCATCCGAAGCACGCTCGCCCCGACACCTCCGAGAGCCAGGGAGAAACTCTCGAATGCTCCGTCTTTCAATCGGTATCGGGCGGCAAAAGTCACGGCGGAAATATCGAGGTCCTTGCGGTTGGAAACCTTGTAGAGCTTGTAGCGATGATCCGAAAGCGGGATCTCAATGCCAACCACCAGTTCATCGGACCTAAGATCAAGTTTCTTGTAACCCGGAAGAATAAAGTCATTGATCCCCACCCTTCTTTCTCCCTGAGGCGAGGCGATCAAGACCAGGACTTCCGCCACCCGTAAGAACGGAATGGTGTCGGCGATCGGGGATGCATTCATCAGATTTCCCACGAGGGTCGCCGAGTTCTTGATTTGGGGTGACGCGAAGATCCTGAGCATCCTTGAAAATTCCGGGAACTCGTCCGCAAGACTCCGCTCCAGCTGATGCAGACTTGCCCTTGCTCCGACCCGGATGCGGTTTCCGGTTTTCTTGATGAGATGCAAGCTCTCCACCTCCTGCAGTGAAAGCAAGCGGGTCAGTTTCAATTTTCCCTTATTGGACACCACGCCAAGATCCGTGGTTCCGGCAGACAAACGAACGGTAGGATCACTTGCGCGTTCTTGGACAGCCTCAGTGAGGTCAATCGGGAGGAAAACCTCCTTTCCCTCGCCCCGAATCCGGATTCCCTCGACGCGAATCGCAGAAAATTCGGCTTCGATGCGGTCATCGCCGTAAAAAGACGATAGCGCCTGAACACGGTCAAGATCCATCGCCACTCCGGCCTCAAGAATCGGGGCGTAGCCGGTGCATCTGCAAAGATTCCCGGTTGTGTAATTCCGAACCTTCTTTTCATCAGGGCGAAATCCCTCCCGTTTCGCATCCTCGGCAAGGAGCGCCATGGAACAAACAAATCCCGGAGTGCAATAGCCACACTGCGAGCCCTGCCTCTCGACCATTGCCGCCTGTACTGGATGCAGTTCCTGCCCCCTCTTCAATCCTTCCACCGTGATCAGATGGGTTCGATGCAAGGAATACACATATGCGATGCAGGAGTTGATGGATTGATAGGGCTGAAGCTTCCCTGCTCGAAAACGCGACACCAGCACGGTGCAGGCGCCACAGTCACCCTCAGCGCACACAACTTTTGTGCCCGTAAGTCCCCGCTCGTAGCGAAGAAAATCCGAAACAGTTTGAAAGGCCTGGTCCGATCCCACTTCATGACGTTTTCCGTTCAGAAAAAAAACAACCGTTGTTCTCATAAGCCTCCACACAAGGAATGGCCCTTCAGCCACTCTGTCTCGCCATCCCGATAAAACTCTTTTTTCCAGATCGGAGCCCTTTTTTTCAACTCTTCAATCACAAACCGGCAGGCCTCAAAGGCCTGAGCCCGGTGCGGAGTGAACACTGCAATCAAGACACTGAGTTCACCCACCGCGAGTTTTCCGGTCCGATGCCGGATCACCACTGTTCCTTGCGTGTTTGCAGCCCCAAGTGCCTCCTCGCCGATCCTCCGAAGCTCCGCGCGGGCCAGGGGAACAAACGCATCATAGGACACCGCTACCACGTCTTTTCCGTGATTCCGGCCCCGCACTGTCCCGAAAAACAAATCACAGGCTCCGCAGTCGGGACGGATGAACTCCTGAAGGCAAATGGAATCCGCTCCGATGGGAGAATCACTCACTTCGATTTCGATCCGATTCAACGAAGCATTCATTTTTACCCTCCACACACCGGGGGAAGTAGTGCAAGACCGTCGCAGGAGCCGAGTTTTTCGGAGGGATCCAGAATGGACTCACCATCGGCAAGCGCGCACTCCTCAAGAATCGCGGGATCAAACGAGGGGTTCCGGGAGGAATAGCAGGAGCCAATGAGCGCCTTTAAGTCATCCCCGGTTTCAATCTCCACAGGGTGTTCCAGTTCAAGATTCCAAAATCCATCCTCATCCGAAAAATTGCGGAGAACTCCGAAAACCCTGAGCCTGAGCCTTTCCACCTTCATGGATCAATCCTTTCTGAAAACATTTGAAATCGGATCCTGTCTCCCTCCCCGATTCCGCCTTCCTCGGGGACCACGGCCCATGCATTCGCCTGGGACAGGGAGTGAATCATGAAGGACCCCTGCCCCGGAAGAATCTCGACTCCACGAGCCCCATCCGGCAAGGCAAAGACACGTGCCCGAAGAAAGGCCCTCAGTCCCTTTGGAGTTTCGGGCACAGGTCCCGTGAGCGTGCCTTGAAAGAGCACTCCTTCCTTCATTCCGAAGAGCGTACGCAGAAACGGGGCCACAAAAAAATCCGCACCCACGACACTCGATACGGGATTTCCCGGAAGACCAAGCAGGCTTGTGCGGGGATGATCGGGAAAATCGGCAAAAAGCACCGGTTTTCCAGGCCGTATCGCAACGCCGTGAAACAGGATTCTTCCCCCGCCCTTCTCCACCGAGGTCCTCAGAAAGTCATGAACGCCCATGGATACCGCACCTGTGGTGAGAATCAGGTCAAACTCCTCGGAAAGTGCGGAGCGAAGCGCAAGATCAAACTCAACAGGATGATCCGAAGTCTCATCCCCGATGATTCCAAAATTCCGGACCTCGCAGCCATAGGCCTTAAGGGTCTCGAGCAAAAAAGGACCAGTCGAGTTTCGGATCGCTCCTTCCGGAACCCTGGGTTCATCAAAAGCAACAAGCTCGTTGCCCGTCGAGATCAATGCAACTTTTGGTTTTTTGCATACAGGAACCCGTGAGACTCCAAGGGCGGCAAGCGCCAGAATCATTTTCGGATCAATCCGCGTGCCCCGCGCAACCAGAAGATCGCCCGGCTTGTAGTCCGATCCCTTTTTCCGGACGAACCCCCCACTGGCACGGAGAGAGTCAAATTGAATGGAATATCCGCCGGCAGGATCCGCGATTTTCAGAACGTCCTCGATCTTGATCACAAGGTCAAACCCGCCGTTTGGCATCGGGGCACCGGTCATGACCTGGACCGCGACACTGTTCACCGGAGGTGCTCCCGGCAGATCTCCTGCAATTCTTTGCTCCGAAACCTTGAGAAGATTCTGTCCCGAAACCACCTCGCCCGAACGAAGCGCAAAGCCATCCATCGCGGAGTTGTCGTAAACGGGAATGCACTCCTCAGCGTTCAGGTCGCAGGCAACCACCCGGTTTTGAGATTCAAGAAGCGGTACTTTTTCTGTTCTGAGGGTCCGGGTCCTTGCAGACTCCCTAAGAATCCGGATCGCATCTTCATATTTGATGAGTGAATTCATGTTTGAATCAGCCCCCCATCACGGAAAAGTTCCGTGCTCCTCCGGTTCGCCCCTCGGAGAGAAAATGGGCTCCGGGCTTTTGAACGAGCAACTGCTGAATCCTTAAGTCCAACCCGAGCGCAACTTCCTTTGATTGCAGGAAGGGGCGGATGGATTCGTCCTTCTCACCAAAGAGGCAAAGCTTCAACTTCCCTTGCGATGTGACCCGCAAACGATTGCAGGATTCACAAAACCCATCCGAATGCGGTGCAATCAGGCCGATTCGGCCGGAAAAGTCCGGATGGTAGAACTCATGCGCAGGCCCCGAGGAGAGTTCCCGTTCGAGTGGCTTCCACCCGCGGGCAAGAAGGTGAAGTTTCAGCCCTCCTGCCGACAAAAAATGCCGATCGCGATATTCGCCACGCTCCCCGGTTCGCATGAGTTCAATGAAACGCACGGTGAGGGGTCTTGATTTCACATACTCGAGGAAGTGTTCGAGCTCCGATTGGGCGGAATCACGATGCAATACCGCATTGATTTTCACTCCCGCAAACTGCAGGGCCAGAGCCTCCTCAATGCCCGCAAGAACCAGGTGAAGGGAATCGCGTCCGCAGAGCTTCAAGAACCGCTGCCGGTCAAGGCTGTCCACACTCACGTTCAAGTGCGTGAGACCTGCGAGTTTCAATTTTTTCGAAATCGACCTGAGATTCCAGCCATTGGTGGAGAGGGCGCGAATCTCAATCCCGGGGGTTTCGGAAGCCGCCTCGATGATTTGCAGGAGGTCCGGACGCAAGGTCGGCTCTCCGCCTGTGATGCGGATTTTTCGAAAACCGGCATGGGAAATGCCCGCCAGGAGATTTCGGATCTCGGAAAGACTCAATTCCGGTTCGGGGGCATGGGCCGACGGTTTGTACCCCTCGGGCAGACAATACTTGCAGCTGAAGTTGCACTTCTCGGTGATCGACAACCTCAAGTAGCTGAATTTCCGAGCATATGCGTCCGTGAGCATCGCCCCGAGCATGCCACAATCCCCGCACAGTTTGAATTGATTTCGTCGGTAGGGTTTGCGAAGGTAGGGACGTGAAAAATCAGGGAATTTCCGAGTTTACGATGGTCAATGTGGGCGAGAAGCCCGTAACCCGCCGGGAGTGCCTCGCGACGGGGAAATTTTTCGCAAAACCATCCACCATCCATGCGATCCGGGAGGGTCTTCTTCCAAAGGGGAATGCTCTTCCCCTGGCCGAGGCGGCGGGCATTCTTGCCGTGAAAAAAACGAGCGAAATCCTCCCCCTCTGTCACCCGCTGCCCGTGGATGCGGCCAGTGTGACTTTTTCATTCGATGATGCCTGCGTCACCGTTCACTGCAGGGTCACCGCCCATGCAAAAACGGGTGTCGAGATGGAGGCCTTAAGCGGCGTCTCTGCCTCACTTCTTTGCATTTACGATCTTGCCAAGGGGATTGATTCCGAGCTTGAGCTTGGTTCCATTCAACTCCTGGAGAAGAGTGGCGGAAAGTCCGGAACCTGGAGAAAAACCCCGGATGAACCGAATCAAACGACACGCAATGCCCCGTGGAAGGAAGTCCGGGCGGCCATCATCACCTTGAGCGATCGCTGCGCGCGGGGTGAGACCGAGGATCAATCAGGACCCGCACTTGCGGGATTTCTGACCGCTCTCGGAGCAAGAGTGGTCGGAAGCCGACTGATTCCGGATGATGCGGAGGAACTGCGGACTGCGGTTGAGGGGTTGATCACCTCGGGTGCCGAGCTGGTTCTCACCACCGGTGGCACTGGAGTCGGTCCCCGGGACATTACCCCTGAAACGCTCCAAACCATGGCAAAAAAGCACATTCCGGGCTTTGGAGAACGGATGCGCTCCGAGGGCTTGAAAAAAACCCACCTCTCGCCGCTCTCGCGTTCCGGGGCCTACCTGATCCGGGGAAGTCTTGTGATCTCCCTTCCCGGAAGTCCGAAAGGTGCCGTTGAAAGTCTCGAAGCTGTGGCTTCCTTGATCCCCCATGCACTCAAAATCCAAAAGGGAGCCTCCCACCCGTGACGAAGTCTGCTTTCTCCATGCGCGCGCTGGCCGGTGATTTTTTCGGAGCCTTTTCGGACAGTGCCATCTTGCTTCCGATTGTGATGTTTCTTGCCAGGATTCCTGGCTTTTCCCTTTCGCTTTTGATTGGAAGCGCGGGTCTCACCTACATTCTTGCAGGACGCTTCTTCCGGGTCCCGATGCCCGTGCAGCCGCTCAAATCCATCGCCATCGCCTCGGTCACCCTAGGGGCGGGCGCGCTTGAGATCCGGGCTGCGGGATTCTTATTGGGTGTTTTTTTTCTTGTTCTTTTTTTTCTCAAGGTCAGGAGTCTCCCCATTCCGGAGCCCGTGGTTCGATCGGTTCAGGCGGGGCTTGGGATTCTTCTGTTGATTCAGGCAAAACGGGCCCTCCCCGTCGATCCCATCCAAGCGATTTCATCGGGCTTGCTTTTGCTCATGATTCTGCTTCTTCACTACAGTTTTCGGATCCCAAGCCTTGGTTTTTTCGCACTCGCCTTCTTTTTGAACTCCCTCACTTCCGAACACCTTCCACCAGGTACCCTGGTGACTGACTTTGCTCCCTCTCATTCCGGAGAGCTGAAACAAAGTTTCTGGATGGTCGCATCTCTTCTCCTCCCCCAGCTTGCTCTGACCTCGGCCAACTCGATCACGGGTGCCCGCCTGGCAAGCGAGCATTACTTCAAAGAAAGCTGCGAGCGTGTCACCATTCCAAGGCTCATGTGCTTTGTGGGAACTGGAAACCTCATTGCTGCGCTGGTTCCGGGCCTTCCCTTCTGTCATGGCTCGGGGGGCACGACCGCACATGCAAAGGGTGGAGCTACGACGGAGCGAATGAACTGGATCATCGGAGCAGGCCTTCTCTTGCTTTCGTTGCTCATCCACACCCGGGGTCTTGCGATCCGCACGGACAACTTCGCGCTTTCCTCGATCATCGCATGTGTGGGTTTTTTTCATCTGGAGCTTGCCGGTCCCCTGCTCAGGGACCTTAGGGGACGCATCCTTCTTTGTTTGTCGGTGTTGATCATTTTTCTCACATCCGATCTGCTCTGGGTCCTCGGTGCCGCGTTTTTGATTTACGGGCTCTTTAAAATCCGAAAAAAAGGGGAAGCCAGTGCCTGATCGTTACCTGCGCCAAAGAACACTCCCCGAAATCGGAGCCCCGGGCCAGGAGGTTCTTGCCCGCTCCTCGGTCCTCATGGTGGGCTGCGGAGGACTGGCCTCCCCGGTGCTCCAGTACCTTGCGGGAGCAGGAGTTGGTCGGATCGGCATTGTCGATGGGGACAGGGTCGAAAAGACGAATCTCCACCGTCAGGTCTTGTTTCGGGAAGATCAAGAGGGCTCTCTGAAGGTTGATGCCGCAAAGAGGAATCTCACCCAACTCAATTCTGACATCAAGATCGAGACGCATGCTGTTTTCCTGGATTCCGGAAATGCCCAAGGCTTGGCAAAGGATCATGATCTCCTGATCGATGGAACGGATCGTTACGAGACAAAGGCGCGTTTGAACCGGCTTGGAATTCATCTTCAAAAACCCGTGATCTTCGCCGGGGTCACAGCATTCGATGCCCAGGTCCTGGTCTGCGATCAGAAATCGGAATCTCCATGCTACCAGTGCATTTATCCTGTTGCGCCCTCCCCACTGGTCAAGAACTGCGAAGAGGCCGGAGTGCTTGGCCCCATGGTTGGAATCGCAGGCTCGATCCAGGCGCTTCAGGCAATCAAGTTGCTGTGCGGAAGCCTGGAACCCGGGAACCGTCTCCTCTGCATCGATGGCCGGAATCTCGGCTTTTTTAGTCGCAGGGTCAGAAGGAATCCTGAATGCCTTGCCTGCGGACAGGCGGATCCCGAGTGGCTTTTGCGGGAGGATCCTGAGATTTCCCTTAGTGAAATCCTTGCCTCGCGAAGTCGATACGTGATCTTTGATGTTCGCGAGGAATCCGAGACACTTGAATCTCCGGTTTCAGGCACCCGTTCGCTTCCGCTCTCCGTGATCTCTGATGCGCGCGGACAATTCACACTGCCTCCCGATGCTGCCGGCAAAACTGCAGTTTTTTTCTGTCGAAGCGGCACCCGCGCAAGACAGGCGGTATCCCTGATCAGAAAAAATGGAAACTCAGAGGTTTGTTTCCTTGGCGACTCCCTTGACGACATCCGGAGACGCTTATGAAGGCAATCGATAAATCCGACTGGATCGGTGGGCTCACCACTTTCTTCACCATGTCCTACATCGTGGTGGTGAACCCTGCGATTCTCTCGACCCATGGCACTGGGCTCAGCTTTTCGGGCGTGATGACCGCAACGGTTCTGCTTTGTTTTTTGATGACCGCGCTCATGGGCCTTTATGCAAAACTCCCCTTTGCCGTGGCACCGGGGATGGGGATCAACGCTTTTTTCACGTATTCGATCATCCTTGGTCGCGGGATTGCCTGGCCCACGGCACTTGGAATGGTGTTCTGGTCGGGGTTTCTTTTTTTACTCATCTCCATCACACCTCTTCGGGAGAAAATCGCCCAGTCGATTCCGGCGTCCATCCGGATCGCCTCTGCCGGCGGGATCGGGATATTCTTGAGTTTCATCGGGCTGCAAAACGCGCACTTTCTTGAGTCCGACCCCGTGACCCTTGTCCATCTTGCAAAACTCGATCATCGTGCAGGTCTTGGAATTCTCGGTCTTGCCGTGATTGTGATTCTTTCACGGAAAAAAAATCCCCTCGCATTCATCGCGGGAATCCTGACCGTGACCCTCGGGGCGGCATTCATGGGCAAGATCGAGGCCCCGAAGGAGTTCCTGTCCCTACCCGACTTTGAATCGGTGTTTCTCAAGCTTGACCTTGTTGGATCACTGAAGCCCGCGCTGATCCCTGCCATCGTCTCAATCCTGTTTACCGATCTTTTTGATTCGCTCTCGACCCTGATCGGAGTTTCCCATGCCACTGGATTGGTCGATGAAAAGGGAGAACCAAAAAATCTCAGACAGGGCCTTTTGGTGGATTCACTCGCTACCATGCTTGCGGGACCCTTCGGAACCTCCGCCGGTACCGCCTACATCGAAAGTTCGGCTGGAATCGAGGCAGGGGGAAGGTCCGGTATGGCATCCGTGGTGACTGCTCTTTGTTTTCTTCCCTGCTTTTTTCTTGCGCCGATTTTGGGTCTGATTCCGTCCTACGCCACTGCACCGGTACTTGTCATGGTCGGCGCGATGATGTTTCGCTCAGTGCTTGGCCTAACGCTTTCGGGTCCTGAGGAATTGATCCCGGCCTTTCTGACCCTCATTCTGATTCCATTCACCTTTTCAATCACTCAAGGGATTCTTTGGGGCATTTTTTCGTATGTAACCCTTCATCTGCTTGCAGGAAAGAGAAGTTCTCTGAGTCCCATGCTGATCGGAATCGGGTGCCTTTCGGGGGTGCTCCTTTTGATGGAGTCAGGTGATTGGCTCATCACTGCTATTTTACACAAATCGCAGTTTCGGCAATAGTCACATACTTTTCGGACCCGTAGGCGAATTGATGATTGTCAGGACCAAAAACCCAATACTCTTTGTCTTGTGGCTTTGAGTTCTTTTCTTTGTCTTGTGACTTCGACTTCTTTTCTTTGTCTTGTGACTTCGACTTCTTTTCTTTGACTTGTGGACAGGCTTCACCATCCTTCAGAAGCCCCAGAATGGATCGCAGGCACTTCCCTTCTTTGTGCTCATCATTGGTCCAAAAGGTCGGGTTGGTTGGGAAGGAACCATCCGGATAAACGATGCTCAAATCCAGAACTTCACCTAACCCATGCTTGTAGGCAATATCCAATTGACGAGCGGAAGGGAGAGATGCCGCCTTTTTATTGCAATGTTTTTGCGCCGCCGAATGATTTCCGTAGCCCACTTCATCGAACCAACGATCACCGGATTCCACGTCCTTCCACCCGTCGTGAAATCTCACAAAAGTGTATCCGGCTTCTGTTTTACAGATTGTACCAGCTTCGGGAGTTTCCTCGAGATCAAGGCAGGGGATCGGATCCGAGTTCATTGAGTCGACCACTTCCTGAATGACACCGGGACTGATGCTCTTTTCACAGGAAGAATCTGCAAAGGCATTTAGGGTAATGAAACCACCGATCACCAGGACTCCTACCATTTTCATCGACTTCATAAATTGCTCCGTACCATGAACAAAGCAAGCATCGGGCCAGATCGAACTCCCGCAAGCACCTGAATTTACTGGGTTCAAGATCCGAAAAATGTCGAGACTTTGTACACTTGTTGAGACCGGGCGCGGATGCGGGAACAAAAAAAGGCCTCGGAGAAGTTCTCCAAGGCCTTTTGATTCAATGAAATGAATGGATCAATCTTAGTAACGGCGAGGACCGCGGTTGTCGCGAGGAGCCATTGGCTTGGCGATATTCACAGTCATTGCACGTCCGTTTTCTTCAGCGCCGTTGAAACGCTGAATTGCAGCTTGAGCTTCTGCATCAGAAGCCATTTCTACGAATCCGAAGCCTTTGCTACGGCCAGTTTCGCGATCGGTGATCACCTTTGCAGACTGTACTGTTCCTACTTGAGCGAAAGTATCTGCAAGAGATTGATCGGACACTGAAAACGAAAGGTTACCTACGAATAGTTTATTTCCCATAAAACCTCCTTAAGGCTGGGCGCCACTTTAAGAGATTTACAGGCCTTATTACCTAGCAGACATCTAAAAGAGCAAGTTAACATCAACTATCCGACTCTATCACTCGGCTGTAAGGAAGGCCAGCACTTTCCGATTAAAATACACACCATTCAGTAGGCAACGAGCTCCCTGAGCTTGATTTTGCTGCAGGTAAGTGCCCCATCAAAAGGGCATGGCCCGTCGCCCCAGACTCCTGAAAACCTCACTGAATACAATGTGGAGTTGGAGAGTGGCGTTCTGGCGACCGAAATTTCGCGGGATTCCAGTCGATTCAAATAAGAGATCGCCTCTGGATCAGACTCTTCAAGGTCAATGTAAAAGCCTGAAAGTTCGGTATTGATAAAGCTTCTTCCACTCGAAACACCGGAATTCGGAATCGTAAGAACTCCGTCCAAAAGCCCTGCTTGCTGCAGTCCAGCGGAATGATAGGTATCAAGTCCCCTTCCACAAGCCGAAAGAGTCAGAGCGATCAAAATCAATGGAATTGCCTTAGTGTGTTTCATATGTGTAGTCGGAACCCATAAAAGCAAAGGGAGTGCCATCACCCAAAGGCCCGTATTCTCGATTTGAGGCACGCGCAGGATTGCGGAGATGTCGTTATTTTACACAACCGTAATTTATTCCGGCCCGGCAGCCGATGAGTCGGTCATGAGAAGGTGTCTTTACGCATTTTTTCAACTCAACCTCTTTTGTTTTCCCTTTTTCTCCGTTTTCGCGGCAGATCCCTTTTGTCGGGATGAGCTAAAGCCGGGACTCCAGGAACTTGCAGGATTTGATGCAGATTCCCTTGCAAAAAAAATTGAGATGAAGCTTCTCACACTCCATCGGGTGAAAAACCAGGGTGTTTTCAAGGTCATCGGCCTGCCCCGCAATCGGGGATACTACGTCAGGAAGGAAACATTCACCCATTTTGATCCCGATTTCGGGATTCGAAATCACGGCTTTGACATTCGTACCCGGATGAAACGCGACGTTGCGACCTGTGCATTGGATCGCATCCTCGGATTCAACCTTGTCCCAGAAACACGCCTGACCCGCATCGAGGGGGGCGACGCCTCCATACAGGCCTTTGCCAAGGGGAGGGATTTCACAAGCTCCACAACCTATCAAAAATATGTTGATGAACACCTGAGGAAAAGTCCCGATGCAATTCTCCGTCACAAAACGGAGCTTGAAAGAATGGCGGTCCTTGACATCGTAAGCGGTAACACCGACCGGAACATCACAAACTTCTTGCATGATCCTGAAACCAACCGCATTTGGGCGATTGATCATGCCGACTCTTTCCCTTTGGTGGAAAAAAGCCCGGGAAACCAATGGTTCTGGCTCTATTGGAGCGAGGACCTCGCGAAACCCATGGAAAAAGACACCCGTACCCGGATTCTTGCACTTGACCCAAAATCGATTGCTGCACGACTCAAGGAGAAGAACCTTCTGGAAGACGAGGCGCTGTCAGCGATGGTTCGCAGGATCGAGCTGTTAAAATCGGATGTTGCGGCACATCCTGGCGGATCAATGGTGGAAACCGGAGCCCGTATCGAACGATTGATCGTGCGATTTTCAAACTGAGTTAGTAATTTTTATACTTATCGAATATAAAAATAATTGACAGAGCTTGTCGGTCCGGCTTAGACTTCGGCCCGAACAAAGGAAATCCCCATGAAGACTTTGACCTTGGCCCTCACTCTTTTGACCCTTGCCCCCCTTTCCTCCCAAGCAGGACAATGCTCTCTGCTGATCGAGAAGAACGGAGACCTGTTTTTGTATGCCGGAAACGGCCGGTCCCTTGAGATCGAAGTGAAACGGAAACAGGATCATTTGAGCGTACTTCTGCAGATCTGCAATGAGGTCCATGCGGCAACTCATTGCCGCGGATATACTCTGGAAAAAGATGAGTGGCAGCACCAGGCCGGAGACCCGAAAGGATTCAATGTGAATATGGGCAGGGATCGAGCCGAATTGACCATTGGAGCTCTGCCCTCCTGGATTGCCCAGTTCGCGACAACCAACTACAATCGGGACCAAAACGGAATCTACCACTCTGTCAGCGCATGCGAGTCGAATCGTTTGAGAATCGCCCTGGAGGTGGCAGAGCGGGCCCAGGAATCAATCAAGGATCAAGAAGCCGCTGAAAGAGCTTCAGAACGGCGTGGATTGATCGAGCAGAGCGATCGCCCTTACTGGGGTCCGAAATTCTAGAGCCTGTCGGCTTGCCTCTTTTGTAATCAGGAACAAGAACGTCCGGAGTGTTCTTTTGCTTTGGGTGTTCCTCACTCGTCGTGACGGTCAAGACTGACGAGGCTTCGGTCACACTTCCCCGAGAACGCATGTTTCGAGGCCCTTTCGATAGGGGCTGACTCAAGCATCCTTCGGATTCCAGGCACATTCACCCTCACCATCGTTTCGATATTCTGGGTAGAGGGATTGTGGGATTGTCCCAATTCAAACAAAACAGACCAGATTCCGTGGGTGTGGAATGCGTAATCCTCATAGGTACCATCCGCAGGGTAAATGAGCTCTGTCGAATTGCCAGTGGGATAATTGCTCTCGCGAGTGGCCTCTTCAACCAGACCCTTGAAAATGCCTTCATACCCGGTCTTGAGGTCATGACTGGAAAGCCCCCAAGGATAGACCACCGCAGGCGAAAACGTATGAAGGGTTGCAGAGGTTACGATGTTCTTCTCCGAAATGAATCGTGCAAGAGCGCGGGTGGATTTCAGGGTAAACGGCCCCTCCGTCCCGCAGGGACCGGGATAGTTCCGGTTTGGATCATATGACCTTCCCTGGGCGGCCTCCCTGCGCATTTTTCTGTTGTACCCGGACACATTCAGAACCGGGATCACATGAACCTTATACCCCGGAATGGGCCGTGCGGCGATGTCGCGGGCAAACGCCAATCCCACCTCGGTCGACCCGTATTCATTTCCGTGGTGGGTTGCCACTACAACCTGGTTGATCCGGCCGGAACCCACTTCAAGCCCCACAATCGGTTCACCCGAATCACTCTCGCCGAGTGTGATGATTCTGGCATTTCCGGGATGGGCCTTCGCAAGCTCACCGAGAAAACTCCTCACTTCGTCATACTGCCGAACTGCCGCGCGGGAATGATCAAGCTCCAGGGAGACTGCCGCCCTCGTGACCGTAGCCCCGTGAAATACAACACTCAAAACCAAAAAACGAAAAAAGATATTCACTTGCCCCCCAAATGGTTCCATTGAAATCCGGAATCCCTCTCATTTCACTAGGAACACCTGTGTAAGGCAACAGGAAAATACGCCAGATTACGGCCTCAGCCCCAAGGGCAACCCGGGTACAACAAAGTTCTCGACTCCATCAAGACCATCCGAGCCCGACCCAAGCTGCAGGGTAAGATCGTCGTTCACGATGACATCAGACTCACCGTTCATGGCCTGATAAATCGCCCGTTCTTTCGGGGTGAGGTTTTTGATGTCATTGACAATGATCTTGTAATCCTTGGATGCACGTCGGGCTTGAGCCAGAAGATCCGCAAATCCGGATCCCTGGAATTCCGGATGGTTCGCTCCCCACTTCAGTAAATCATCAAGCACCTGGACCTGCTCAAGACGCGTAAAATCAAGGAACAACTCCCGGGTTCCGGTCAGTCCTCCGGCCGCAAGTTCCGAATTCCTCAACATCTCAAGCTGCCGCTTCAAAAACACCGCCTCATACATGTGTCTCTCGGCTTTCATCCGTAAAAGAAAAGCCTTCAAAAGATTCTTATCGGTGCCAAACTCAATGGTTTCAAAAACCCCCTGTTCGATCGCCTTTGCCACTTTTTCACGGACCGCAATCCGCACGTGGGGGTGCTGCAGCCGGAATCCGATTGCCGCAAGCTCCCTCCCGAAAAAGATCCTCACCGCCTCATCGATCTCCTTGACTTTCTTTCCCTGGGTGATCGCGAATTGCTTCTTGGCCTGATCGGAGAGAAGGAGGATTTTCTCCTTTAGAAATTCAATTCTCCGCTCAAGAAGGACTGCCACTTCACTTGAATTCGAAAGATGGGTGCTGAGCGAGTTCGCCAATAGCTCATTGGCCTGGGCGATGGTTGCCCCCCCATTCACCGAACGGATGGGTTTGTTGGTCATCAATGCAGTGGTGTAGCGCTCAAAATACATCTTGCTTCCTTTGGCATATCCGAACTTCTGGACGAGCTCGGAAAGCGAATACTGCCTCATCGATGCGGCAAGATTCGGACTTGAAGTTCCGAAGCGGGTGAGTGCCACCTTGCCCGACTGCCCAAATCCGCGGGCGATCTGTTTCACCTGTAACGGAATAAAAGCAACCTGAATGGCGGCAAATACGCCAGTGACGATTTTCGCTGAACGGATTTCCTCCTGGAAAAGGCGAATGTTTTCACGATTTGCCCGTTCCGCCGGGGCCACGATCCGACTTGTCTTTGCGGTTAACCCGACTGTGGAATTTGCAATCTCCTTCTGATAGCGAAGTTGCGCAGGAAGGGTGAAGAATGCCACCTGTCCTTGGGCTGCAATGGTGGCAATGAAGAACATCTGCACAAACAGATTGCTTCCACTCAGAAATCCGGCGATCACGGATCCCGACATTCCAAGAATCGAGAACCCCGAGAAAAACGCACTCGCTGTCGGCATAGCCGCACCCAGAGCGGGAATGATCACGGGCAGGAATTCCCAAAGCAAGAAAACCATCGTGCAAACAAACAAAACTCCCGCGACCCGGTTCAACCCGTCACTCCACTTTTCGGAGGTGGTACGGGTTTCTTTTTTCAGTTCATCATCCCAGCCTTGTACCCAGCTCGCCTTAGACTCGGAAAGTGCGGAGATCAGGACATTCCGATTGTAAGCCTGGGATCGGAAGATTTTTCGGAAGCTCTCGTCCTGAACGGGGTTTGCAGGGTTTGCGAGAACGCCTTCCTCGACCTTCCCGATATCGTTTTCAGCCGCGGTCTTGAGTAGGGAAATGAAAATCCCTTTTGCAAGTTCCCGGTTCCAACCGTTCTTTTGCGAGTAGGCCTTTTCAAGTCGTTCAAGACCGGTAGGGGCTTTATCCTCTTCCCCTTGCTGGATTCTCAAAAACGGGGTTCTCGAGTACACATCCGCAATGATGAGTTCCGAAAGAAGCTTTTGCGAAAGTGCGGTGCGGGCGATCTCTGAAATCGCCTGCGCTTTTCCAAGGCGGGCATCCGCCTTGATCGCGCCGTTGAGCTTTCCGATCGTTGCGGCATCCGGTTTTGCATAAAGAGATTCGATCACAACAAAAGGAACCCCCTCACCTTTTGCCCCCTTCAAGCGGGAATCAAAGCGATAAACTGAAAAGAGTTCCTCTCCGAAGCCCAGCAAGCTGAAAAGCTTTCCAAGGCTCGCCACCCTTTCGGCCCTCTTCATGTACTGATTGAGCATGGCCTGCTCCAAATCGGGAACATGGGCGGGAGCCACATAGGTTGCGTCCCGCACCGCCACATACGGCTTGTAGAGAAGGAGATCCTCTTTCTTTGGCTTCGGGGGCGCAGGAGGATCGATCTTCGGAGCCACGCTCACTTTTTTGATGAAGCTCTCGAAAACGTCCTTGGCTGCAGCCTGATACATTTCTTCGGTAAGGACGGACTCCTCGGGGAGGAATCCGACCTTCTCGATCTTATTGTAGACAGCAATAATCTTCGGATAAATCGCGTTTTCTTTCTGATCCAGATCAGGATTCTTTCTGATCTCCTTTGCGAGCTTTTCCGAGAGTTTCTCGATGTCCTTCAAGTAAGCATTCTGTTTTTGCTTGACCGCCTCATTGTGGCGCTTGTTCAGGTTCTCGAAGAAATCCCCGATGATTTGCATGAGTTCCGCATCTTCCACAAGCACCTTGATCTTTTTCCAAGTGTCCGCATCGTATTTTTCTATGACCTCAAGCTTTTTTGAAAGAAGTGAGGAAATCTGTCCGGGTGTCCAAGGAGTCACCCAAGCCATACCCGCATCCGACCTGGCGTCCAGCCTGGAAAGATAACGATTCGAATTCACCCAACTATGACAGGAGGCAACTCCAGCTCCGGCAACTCCCAAAGAATAGCACTGCGTTGTCAATGGAACTTTCTTTTGATCAAGGGTTTTGGCAGTCGTGCTGGAAACAGACTCAAGCTTCCGCTTGACCGACTCATAGGAATTGATTTGCTTTACCGCGAAAATTCCGTTGCCGGATCCTTCCAAAACTCGCCCGAAAAACTCACCAAAGCGGTTCGTCGCGGCTCGGTTTTCACCACCAGGAAGTGCCATCGCGTAATCTGCCGACACCACATTGGCAAGGTTCTTCCTCCAGATCTGGCCCCTCGCTTCGAAAAACGGAGCGATCTCCCTCTCGACGAGTGCAAGGCTTGAACTTGGAAGTTTCATGAACTCCACCGCGTTGTCGATGGCGCTCTCCGCAATCATGCCGTTCTCATCCGGCTCCAGATAGCCTTGCACGGTCGCCAGATCGATCTTGATCCTTTTGATCAACGTGGTGAGAATCGCAGCCTTACGAATTTTAAATGCATTGATCGCAATTCTCGACCCAATCTTCTCGGACGACAAATCGTCCTGGGGAAAGCTCGAGTCAAGAATGATCCTTTTCGCGGAATGCTGGAGGGCCGTCTCCTCGGCATAGTAAAGGTTGGCGACCACGGCTTCAGCATCAATGGTCAATCCCTTGAAATCTTCGAATGAATCATAAAAACGGCGTACCAGCTTCAAGTACTCCGCAGGCGATCCAATCGGCTTGTCCTCAAGCACCTTCAGAAGACGATCAACGGAGTCGACAACCCTTACCTGATACCGGTCCTCCACTCCAAGGTCTTTCGAAAACCTGTATTCAGACGGCTTGGACAACATGTCGTCCGAAAATGTGGCGTAGATTCCCGGTGGTGTGACATATCCCTCCTGACTGTAACCCGAACTGATTCGCTTGATCGACCATCGGTTCACAAGGCTGTCTCGAAGGTGCATGAGATGAATGAGCTTTTGATACTGAACCTTGTTTTTTAGCTTGGAGAGGGCCGCAATCTCCACCTGCATGCGATCGTAGTAAGGTATGAAAAGATCCACGTGGTTCAAATCCGGATCATCGGCGGAGTGTCGAATGTTGAATTTTTTCTGAAGCTCGGTCATTTGCAGAAGCTGGTTCCCGACTCCCACATCAACCCTCAGATTCAACTCGTCAACATTGAAGGTCCGGGGAGCGATCCCGAGTTCGTGGACATTGAAAAGGAAGTTCAGGTAGATCGCGCGCTGGATTTCAACATATTTCGCCGCCACTTCAACCAGGGTTTGGTACTGGTCACTTTCATAGGGAAGATTCGCACGCTTTTTGGATTCTTCCTCAATCATCTTTTTCAGGTCCTTGATCTTGACCATGGCTGCAGTGTAGGCGGCATTGTTCAAGATGGAAACGGTCGGCATCTCCTGACTCTTTCCCCGAGGCGAGAAAAGGCCGTTCTGTTTTCCCTTGCCAAGTCCCGAGGCGGAGAACGCGTCTGAGGCTCCGAAGAGCTCCACTGAAACTTCCTCCAATCTCGAGGCCAGAGGATCCGCCTTTTGGGATGCATATGCGAACCAAGCAAGCCCCGAAATGAAAAGAACAGAAAAAAGAGTCTTCCAACGAACCTTCGAGAGCTTGATCATGGACGCCA
>JAGWXK010000080.1 GCA_018969905.1 Bdellovibrionales bacterium | reverse complement strand
CACTGAAAGCCGAACAGTTTCCGGAAGGGTCACAGGCTCGAACTCGGAACGAATAAGCGGTATTGGGTAGTAATCCTGTTGCCAGATAGTTGTTAAAGAGGGCATCAAGATTGGTGGTACTTGAGTTGATTCGTACATGGTAAATCAATACTCCAAGGTCATCCGTAGAGGGCGGCCACGATATTTGAATGGAGTTGTTCGTGATGGAGGTTGCACTAACTGGGGTCGGCACCGACGGCGGCAAGATGTCCGGGATGGATAGACTCACACTGATTTGGCTAGAGGAAGCAGTGTTAAAGGCTCCGTCAAACGCATTCGCAAAAAGTTGGTAGGGACCGTTTCTTGCGATCGAGTTGTTCCAAGGAACCGAAAATGGGGCAGTCGAGTCGGAGCCGATGTAGTAGGATCGTCCGAACCATCGATAATAGAAATCCACCTGGGTGACTCCCGACGGGTCACTCGCGGATGCAGAAATTGTGATTGGAAACTGCTGGGTAAGGGATGCATTGTTTGCGGGAGAAGTAATGCTGATCTGTGGGCCCGAAGTGTCGCTGGAATTTCCCGAAATATTCACGGTCACAGATTTGCTTGTCTGGTTTCCGGTGGTGTCTTGTGCCGTGCAGGTAATGGTTTGGGAACCTGACAAGCTCGAGGTATTCCACAGAATCCTGGCAGGAGGATTCATTTTTTCAAATCTGACAACAGATCCGATTGGAACGTTTTGTTGGTTGACACATGACACAGAATTCACAAATACATTATCTGAGTCATTCAGGATTACGTTGATGTTTCCTTTCGGAATGGTTTGGCCCTGACTCAAATTAAAAAAAGACAATGCAGGTGGGACGGTATCGATCGGATTATTGACGATAATATTTGATGACGGACTGTCCGAAAAATTCCCGAATGCATCATAAGCTCTCGCCTTTAATAAATGAGAGCCATTGGGAAGAAGGTTGGTCCGCCATAACACAAGATATGGAGGCTCGACTGCATAATCAATCAAGGTGGTTCCGTCATAAAACTCGACTCTTTGGACACCAATGTTGTCGGTCGCACCCGCCATGAGTTGAACCACGCCGGATACCGAGGATCCGGAAGAGGGTGAAGTTACCGATACTGAACTTGGAGAAGTGGAATCATTTCCGGAGGAAGTAGACCCTTGAGAGTAAGAACCAGTGATTCGATAGGATCCAATGGAGCCGTACCGGACATAGCCTGCCGAGTTGAAGGGATTCATGAATCCCATCGGTGTGATTTCAAGGTAGTAGTTTCCAGAGGAGAGATTGCTCAGGCTCAAAGTGATGGGTCCAATTCCGGGTGGATCGGCTTTGAATACCGGAGTCCCGTCTTTTTTCAGGATCCTTACCCGAAAATCAAGGTGTGGCTTTATAGGCGGGGGTGCTATGGTGAGGTTAATGGATCCATTGGAGCTCACCGGAATCAGGTAGACATCGATGTCATTTGAATGATTGATCAGGGCATTGTAGGCTACGGTGAAAAGCCCGCCCGATGAGGAGCCCATGAGGGTTGGATTGGAAATTGTGATTTTATCAGGGGCTTCATCTGAAACTGCTCCTGCGGAACTCGTAATGACCGCAATGTCATTTTGGATGGGAAGGTTCGGATTTAACCGCAAGCCAGAGGGGTAATCCCCCTTACACCAGTGATGCACAGCTTGAGCGCCTGCACCCATGATGGGCACATACCCGGATCCGTCTTCATTATTTCCGTGGCCATTGTAGTATGCGCTGGTGATTTCACCTGTTTGGGGATCATTCACCACCCAGTGATTCAATCCAAGAGAATGACCAAATTCATGACTGACTGTCTTGATCACTCCAGCAGTGTCAGGAGTTGAACCATTGTACACGGAAAGAAATGCAAAGCAGGTTTTGGCACCTGCCAGGTTTTGGGGTTGGGGTAACGCATAACTTCCAAGGGCACACGCTCCGCCAAAGCCTAAGTACCCTGGAACCGTATACATTGAGATGATGATTTGAGCCCGTCTTTCAAGATTCAGGTTTCCAATGGGCTCGGTGGTGACATCAATATTGAATATGGCGAAGGCTTCGGATACGCCGAGCCAAACGGTTTTGATAAAGGCGAGTTCCGCCGAAGAAAAAGATGAATTTGCATCCAATGTAAAGGCGGGAACCGTTGCGTTGTTCACTCCCCAGTAGCTTGGGTCATTGAACTGCCCACCTACAAAGTTCAGGTAGAGTTTTCCTTGGGCATTGGGTCTAGAATGGAGAAAGAAAGTGTCAGCGTCCGGGATTCCAGAAATGAGGGGTTGAACCGCTCCAGTGCTGGAGGAGGGGGCGGCTACAACGGGTTGGGGAGCTCCCGGAACACTTGTCGAATCCCCCTCCAAGGGAGGATCAATGTAGACCGGCAGAAGATCACCAGTATTCGGATCTTCCTTTAGCTCAAGGTCAGGGTTCTCTTCAAGCAAAGCATCCACCTGGGAATTGGATTGCAGCCGAAGGTGTTTCCGAAGCTTTTTCTTTGTTGGTTCGGGGACCGCCTTGAATCTTTGTCTGCTTATAATTTGCCTTAGTTCGCGTTTTTCCTGTCTATTTTTTGCAGAACTTAGCTTTTGCGACTCTTGGCCTAAAGCGGGAGTGGAATAGATCAATGAAAAAAAACACAACAAGCCAGCGCTGTAGCGAAAAGTCTCAATTATCACTATTTAATTATTGACAAAAACAATCAAGAAGTCAATCGAATTGGGTACGAATTGCGAATTGACTCAAATTAAATGCGGTTAGTTTGAAAGGCATGGATTGTGAGGGGTGTCCCCATTGACTCACAAAAATGCCTCTTTCAAGTTTGGACGTGTAGCTTTGGGTTTTTTCGTAATGAGTTCATTTTTGTAATCTAGAGCGCGGCCGAATGATCCCCTTCTTGCCCCGGCGCTTAAGATCAGCATCTTTTTCAAGCTCTGCCTCACTCAAAAGCCTCACTTCGGTTCCCTTTGAGCCCACAAGATTTGAGATCTTTTTCTTTGCCAGGTCCGGCTGAGTGAGAAGGGCTTCCACAGAGGATGCTTCCAGTTTCTTGATTCCGCCCGGTGGGAGCTTTTCAGCGGAAATGTGGCCAATCGCGACTCGCGCAACTTTTTCGGGAATGAATCCCTTGTTTTCGAAATATTTTTTCACATCGAGCGCCCCCATGCCTTGAAAGGAGATCTCAATTAGCGCGTTCTTCGCATAGGTATCCACGATACGCACATGGTAAGGCACCATGGACCTGTTTTCCATTCGGCCACCACGGGCCAATCTCACCATCTCCTCCGGCGTCGGAACTCTATGGACCTTGACATGATACCTGCGAATGATCTCGGTCGATTTCAGGATCTTCTGGGTAAGGTCCCCATCATTGGTGAGGAGGATCGCCCCCTCGCCGTTGTAGTCCATACGCCCCACGGGAAACACGCGCTCTTTGATGCGTCCCATGAAATCCTTGAGTGTGGTCCGCCCCTCTTCGTCTTCATTCGCCATGGCAATGACCTGTTTTGGCTTGTAGATGAGGTAGTAAACCTTTGACGCTGGAGAATGGATGAGTTTCCCATTTACCTTGATTGCGTCTTTCCCGAAAACAGCCTTATCTCCGAGTGCTGCCACTTTCCCGTTTACGGTAACCGAGCCCTCCCGTATCAGGTCTTCTGCGTCCCTTCGGGAGGCGATTCCAGCTTGTGCGATGATTTTTTGAAGGCGTTCTGCGCCTTTTCCAGTTGATGACATGAGGGTCTTTCCGCCCTGCCTACCCGGCAGTGCCTTTGGTTTGGCGAATGGTAGCTCAGATTTGACGCCTCTTCAATCATTTAAACCCCACAGGTCTCTTTACAGCTTCAGTGATCAGAGGGAAAATATTCAAGGGTGGGGAGGGTTCGGTGACAGCACGAAACATCAAGATTCTGGTCGCATTCCGGGATGATTCTGTTCGTGCGATCGTGGTTCAAAATCTCCGTTTCCGCATCAAGGATTCCAGGGACATTCATGAAATGAGAAGCATTGAGGATGCGATTGAGCATCTCGAGGCTGGACGGGAAGAATACGGTTTGATTGTATTTGAGTCCCGAGGGCATTCCCGCACGCTGGTTCGGGCTATGATCGAGCTCGCAAAGAATGCGGCGGTAATCGTTTGCGGTTCGGACGAGCAGGTGCTGTCCGATTACAAGGGCTCGGATGTTCCTGTTGTATTCCTTCCCCTTGATTTGGTCGGGGATCGGCTTTCGAAAACTGTAAAAGCACTCGAAACTTCTGGAAAAATACCCCTCTTTCATGAAAATGAGAGCGAATACCTGGGAATTCGTGCCAACCTTCTTCCCACTTTGGGCGTGCTCCAGGCAAATGTTTTCATGTTGATTCTGGATGGACGATATGTACCGATCTTAAAAAAGGGGGATCTCGTAAACATGGACGACATCCGGCATTTCATCGAGAAGGTTCCGGACCAGGTCTTCTACTTCAGGCGGGATGAGTGCGGTGATCTTTTGCAATCCAAGATCAAGCGCCTGGAGTCTGCTCTCGAAGAGATTCCCATCGATTCGGAAAAAGTCGAGGATGTCATTGCCGAGAGCTTCGGAATTGTCCGTGATGTGGTCAGCCAGATCGGATTCACTCCGGAAGCGCAAAGGGTTGCGGTGAATAGCGTGATGCTTACGATCAAGCTCCTCGGGGCAAACCCAAAACTCAGAAGCATATTGAACGACCTGAAGGAAAAAGAGGGGGGATACATTCCATCCCATAGCATTTATCTCGGAAAGGTTGCGTGCGCTCTTGCGCACAAGGTGGGGTGGCGTTCTCAGTCCACCTATTTCAAGCTCACTCTCGCGGCATTCTTGCACGATATTTCCCTTAAGGATGAACGCATGGCCAAGGTGTTCGATCTTGAGCATTTTGAAAAATCCGGAAACGGTGAGCCAGAAGAGGTTCGTGAAATTCGGATTCATCCAGCTCGTTCAGCCGAGTATGCACGGCAGTTTCAGGAAATTCCCTCTGAGGTGGAGCAGATTGTGGCGCAGCACCACGAACGCCCGGATGGGTCCGGATTTCCTCGGGGACTGGTCGTTCGCTACTTTACACCATTGAGTGCGCTCTTTGTGATTGCACAGGACCTGATCGAGTACTCGAACTCGACCAGTGAGCTTTCGTTTGATGCCTTTTTTGAAAAAAAGGAAATGGAGTACAACGTCGGGATCTTTCGAAAACTTGCGCGCGCTCTCAGAACCGATACTACTCTGGTTTGATTTCCGTATCGAGGGAACGTTCTGCGTTCAGTTTTGCAATCTGTTCAAGCTCTTCGAGGCTCAATTGCTCTTCAGATTCAGAAGTGGTGACCTCTGCGATAATTTCTCCGCCACTGGTTGCGGCATCAAAACCGAATTCCTTGGCCAAAATGATTTCGGCATCTTCTCCGGTAATTCCTTCAGCGGCCAGTTGCTTCTGGCGCTCAAGGTAAGGTGTCGAGATGTCGATCGATTTCACGCGGTCCTTGATGTCCTGCAATATTCGTTCGTCCTCTTTTGAGTCGTAATCCAGATGATTGGCTTCGGTCTTCATTTGGCTCACCATTTTTCGCATTTGAAGAACCCGAGGGTCCTCCGCGCCTTCCTCGCTTGCAGCCATTTGAGGAACCATGGCTTCGATTTCCCGAAGCGGTGGAAGTCCGCCTAGATCCATGAGTCCGAAGACTTCGAGGAATGTATCAGTAGTGGAATAGATCATGGGTCTGCCGGGAGCTTCCGAGCGTCCCGAAACTTCAATCAGCTTGCGATCGAGCAGGGTGCGGATGAAATGTGAGCTGTCCACGCCCCGGACCGAATCTATGTCGTCCTTGGTGCAAGGCTGCTTGTATGCGCAAATCGTAAGGGTTTCCATGGCACCGCGGGACAGACGCTGGATCTGGACCTTCGCAAGCTTTCGAAGCAGAGGAGCCTTTGATGGTTTCGTGCGAAACTGATATCCCCCCGCGATTTCAGCGATTTCAAATCCGCGATTGGAAGACTGAAAGGAAAGCTTCAGGTTTTCGATTGCCTGAAGAAGCGGGGCATCTTCGGCGTCCCCCATTTCGAGCATGTCTTTGATCTTTTTTAGCGAGATCGGCTTGTCCGTGTAGAACAAAAGCGTGTCGATGCAGCTTGCAAGATCCTCAAGATCGTAGTTGCCATTTTCATCTGCCTTGGGAAGAGCCGCCTTGAGCGCCGCATCTTCTTCGCTCATGTCTTCGGCAAGGACCTCATCTTCAGAGGTCTCCTCGCCCAAAAGCTCATTCCGGAGATTTTCGTCTTCCAGAATTCGATCCTCCGCAATGAAGATGTCATTCATGGCACGCAGCTCGCTTGCCACTTCCAGCGAGAGTTCTTCCATTTTTGCGACATCTTCCCGCTCTTGAACGCCCACTGCGTCCGCGATCCGGTCGAGGTTCTCATCGGACTCGTCCGCGTTGAATGCTTCCAGCACGTCCTTTTTCATCTCGGGATCGTTCTCGAATTCTTCCATCATCGATCGAGCCTCTTGGTCGAGGTCGGTATCGTCCGAGTCTTCGCGGCTCTGGGCGCGTCTCAATTCGCCGATATCAATCACGCTTGAGCCTGGCATCAGGGTTACGAGTTCATCGGTTTCATTTTTGTCGTGCGGATTGTCGTTGCTCATTTTGCTGTTTCTCCTGTGCGGACGTAATCAAATCCTGATGCTTGTCTCACATCGAACCCTGCGAGTTCCTCGAGCAATTCGATGTAAATCGGGTCAAAAACCTTTTCCTGATAAATCTTTAGTTTCTTCAGGCGAGAAAGCTCGAGAGACGCCAGAAATCCAACCACCCATTCTCCACGAACTTTTTTGTCCGTGATCATGCTTTCCAGGGCGGTCACCTGTTTTGGCGTAAGCCTTCGGCCGAATTCTTCGAGCTTTTCAGCGAGCGATACCGTTTCTTTCTTCATGACCACGCGTTTTCTGCGCTGCTCTCGGATCAACAGGTCCTGAAATGTGGTCGCGATACTGCTTACGTTCATTTCTTTCCAGATCTTTTCGATCGGAGGCCTTCGATTCGGGCGGGTGAAGACATCATCTCCAAGGAGCGGGAAGTTTGCGATTTTCCCTGCGGATTCAAGGTAGGCCTGTCTCAGCATCAGTTGCCGGACCAGTTCCTCTTGGGTGAGGGGCAGATCGCTTTCCTCGTCGCCCTTTTCGGCCTCTTCTTCCTTTGGCATGAGTGCTCGGCTCTTCCAGAGGATAAGCGTTGCTGCCATTACGAGGAATTCTGAGGCGATGTCAAAGTCCATTTCCTGCATGAGCTTCAGGGTATGGAGATACTGATCCGTAATCTTTGAAATCGATACGGTTGAAATGTCGAGTTCCTGGCTCTGAATCAGATAGAGCATCAGATCAAGAGGTCCCTCGAATTGCTCAAGGCGGATCAAAAATGGGCGCGCTGCGTTCACTCCGGTCGTCAGACTCATGGCGCTATTGTCCGATAAATCCAATCCGTTTGTAAACCTCGTTTCGCACTTTTTCCGCTCGCGCAGCAGCAGTCTCTTGCCCTTTTCTTATGACTTTAGTCAGGTAATCGCGATCGTTGAGGATTTTGTCAATTTCGGTTCGGATGGGACGTATTTTTTCTACGGCAACGGATGCGGTATCCACTTTCAGGTATCCATATTGCTTTCCAATGTAACGGGAATGAACTTTTTCAAAGGGTTCCTCAAGGAAGCTCGCCTGAATTTGAATCAGATTTTGAATTCCAGGAGAAGGATTCTCTGCGGGAACCTCGGTTCCTGAATCCGTCACCGCCCGTTTGAATTTCTTTTCGATTTCCTTGTCCGAATCATTCAAAAACACGCAGGCACCAGGAGATGGGTCTGACTTTGACATTTTAAGCGCAGGGTCTTGCAGACTCATCACCCGTGCCCCGACCTTGGCAATCATGGGTTCCGGGATCTGAAACAGCGGGCTTTCCACCCCGGCTGAATCCTTTGGATAGCGATGATTCATCCTTTCTGCAAGATCCCGCGCAAGTTCAAGATGCTGTTTTTGATCCTCGCCCACCGGCACAAGATGCGTCCCATAAAGAAGAATGTCTGCGGCCATCAGCACGGGATAGGTGAACAGGCCCGTTGGAATGTGGGTTCCGTGGCGTTGGCTTTTGTCCTTGTACTGGGTCATGCGGGAGAGTTCGCCCATGCTGGAATTGCAGGTCAAAACCCAGGCTAGTTCCGCATGTGCCGGAACCTGGGATTGCACGAAAAGAGTAGCCTTGGCCGGATCAATTCCGCACGCCATGTAGGTCGCAATGGAACGATAGGTGTTTTCGCGGAGCTCGGTCGGATCCTGGTTTACCGTAATGGAGTGAAGATCGACTGCAAAAAAGAGACAGTCATAAAGCTCAAGATAGGGAATCCAATTCTTGATTGCGCCAAGGTAGTTTCCGATGTGGGCTGAGTTCGTAGGTTGCACCGCCGAAAGCACCACTTTCTTTGAAGGATTCATGGACCTTTCATATCAAAGCAGGAGGCTTCGGGAAACAAGGGAATTCAAGCTTCTTCATTCAACCAAAGCGCCTGAAGGAGGCCGTGAAGTACCAGATCTGGCAGTTCCACGTCAAAGATTCCGGTGCCTTGGAACAGCCTTGAAAACCCGCCCGTTCCGATCACAAAGGGCTTATTACCATTGAAAACCTCTTTTTGATAAAGGGCAATGAACTCCCGCATCGCGCCCAAGTGGCTGAAGTACAGCCCGCTCTGGATGCTCTCAATGGTGGAGCGGCCACAGGCTGACTCGGGTTTCAGGATTTCGACGGTGGGAAGTTTTGCGGTTCTTGATTCGAGCGCCTCCATCGAAATCCGGAGTCCCGGGATGATCGCACCTCCAAGATAGTCTTTCTCCTCGGTGACGGCACAGAATGTGGTGGCGGTCCCAAGATCGACAATCACGATGTTTTTTCCCGGAAATGAATGAATTGCCGCGATGGAATTTGCGATCCGGTCCGCGCCCACTTCGAGTGGGTTTCGGTATTTGATTTTAAGCCCCGTGCGGACTCCGGCCTGGAGAACAAAGGGGGTAAGGTTGAAATACTTCTGGCAAGCACCTTTCAGGCTGTGCATGGTTCCGGGCACGACGGAACAGATTCCGATTCGGGTGATGGATGCAGGATCGATTTGATTTTCCCGAAGAACGGAGCCCAGGAAAAGGCCGATCTCATCACTGCTTGCGCTACTCTGGGTGCTTTTCCGGAAGCGAAAGAGGATTCGGGGCGAATCCAGTGGAGCATCCCGTGAGACGGATTCTTCGACCACGCCTCCAAAAATCTGACTATTGCCAACATCGAGCAACAAGATCACTGGGTTTCTCCTGAATTGGTTTCAAGAATTTTCAGGACGGAAGCGTCGAGCTCTGCCTTCGTCCGAAACCTGCTTTGGGGAAGATATCTGTGGTCGGCCGTTTTCTTGAAGATCTGACCTTTGTGCGAATCCAGCCCCACATCCTTTAGATGATTGTGAATGATCCACTCGGAATCATAACTTTCAAGTTTCAAGTCTGTCGATTCATCGGAAGTGAGCTTGAATGAGATGATTTTGAGGTTCTTGTTCATGCTCCAGGTCCTAAGCTCCCTTATGATCTTGGGATTTGGAAGAAGCTTCAATACAAGGGGAACATTGGTCTGGATTTTTCCTGAAGTCTTCATGGGCCTGCCAGTTGAATCCGTGACTTCCGAAACATGATAGTCGGCAACCGCTGCGGAGTGGACCACATAATCATAGACATTTGTTTCAAGCTCGTGTTTCAGCTTTTCAGCAAAGTCCCGCGTTGTGGAAAAGAGCATGAGGCTGCGGATCCCCTCACGGGCAAAGGAGTATTCCGATTGGAGAAGTGTAACAGGATACCCTGCGTTCTGGAGGGAAAGCGCGAGGTGGTGGCCGGTGCGGCCCGAACTGAGATTGCGAAGGTGGCGGACTTCATCGATGGGCTCGCTTGTGCCGCCGGCGGTGATCAGAATCCTGGGTTTTAGGGGGGCGTTCTTGATGTCGGAAACCTCGAGACGCTCTTGGATGATCCTGATGGCCTCTTCAGGCTCGAGCAGCCTGCCTTCTCCTGTTTCGCCGCACGCCAAAGTCCCCGCAGAAGGGGGCAGGATTTCAATACCGTAGGCTTTCATCGTTTCCAAATTCCGTTTCAGGGCTGGATGCTTCCACATCGCCTGGTTCATGGCGGGGGCAATCAAAAAAGGCTTTTTGAATTCATGGGCAAGAAAGATCGCGGCTGGAAGATTCCTGCCGGATCCACTTGCAAGATTTGCAATGGACTCCGCGGACGCAGGGTAAAACAAAATCAGGTCAGCCCAGCGTTCAAGATGAATGTGCGCCATCATGGAGCCTGCATCGAAGTTTTGCAAAAACGTCTTTTCTCCGGTGATTCCCTCAAAGGATGCGGGGCCGACAAAGTGTGTTGCATTCTCTGTGAGGGCAGTTTTTACGCAATAACCTGCTTTTTTAAGAGAGGAAGCCAGAGCCACTGCCTTGAATGCGGCGATGGATCCGCTGACCAATAACAGTACATTTCTGCCTGATGCGGAGTCAGAGTTCAACATTGTCGATCAACCTCACATCTCCAAGCCACGCGGCAACATAGCGGCGCCGGTGATTATTCTCAATTCTATCGACCAGATACTCCACCCTGAAGCCGAGGCGAACAAGCTCCTCTTTTGCCTGAATCAAGTCCTGGATGGTTGAAATGACATGAAAAAGTCGTGGAGCGATTTCTTTTTCCGCAGGGTTGAGTCTCAGGTTTCGAGAACTCATGGCAAGGCCCGATGATTCTCGAACCGTCGGACATGGGACGATTTTTGTCTCAAGAAAAAAGGCTTTCGCCATTCCCGAGAGCAGTGTCAGTTGCTGGTGATCCTTTTCTCCAAAGTATGCACAGTCCGCCTTTGCGAGGTTCAAGAGCTTGAGCACCACCGTGAGAACTCCCTCAAAATGGCCGGGACGGAATTCGCCACACAACTCATTTGAGAATTGGTGCTCCGAAACCCGGTAGTGAAAATGATCCGGATACAGCTCCTCTGCGGTTTTCGGCGCAAATATGACATCCGCACCGTACTTTTCGCACATGGCAAGATCTGCTTCCCAGGTTTTCGGATACTTCTCAAAATCAGAGGTTTGATTGAACTGGGTGGGGTTTACAAAGATTGTGGCAATCGTGAAGTCATTTTCGCGGGCTGAGGTTTCAAGCAGTGAAGCGTGGCCTAGATGAAGGGCTCCCATTGTAGGTACCAGTCCGACTGTTTTTTCTTTTGAAAGCGATTTGCGCCACTCCTGGAGCGCGCCCGCAGTATCGATGATTTTCATAGGTAGCTCTCCTGCTCATTTGGAAAATGGGCGCTCTTCACTTCTTCATGAAAGGAGTGAAAAGCATCAATAAATAGGCTCTTTCCGTCGAGGTAAGTGCGCAGGAACTTCGGCTTGAATTCAGGGTTAAAGCCGAGCATGTCCTGTAAAACCAGCACCTGTCCATCGACCCCGGAACCTGCTCCAATCCCGATGGTGGGGATTGACAGGTCATTGGTGATTTTACTTGCTATGGCAGAGGGAATGCATTCCAACACCACGGCAAATGCACCGTAATCCTGAAATTGCCTTGCCTGTGCTTGAAGGCGTTCCTGGTCCTCCGGGGATCTTGCTTGAACTTTCATTCCGCCAAAGGCGTTCACGAATTGCGGGGTGAGTCCAAGGTGGCCCATAACCGGGATTCCGGATTCCACCAAGTGGGAGACAAGTTTTTCGTTGCCGAGAATCCCCTCGATTTTGACTGCGTGTGCACCCGCCTTCAGAAGAGTTTCTGCGCAGTCAACGGCGAAACGTAGGCCCTTTCTTGTGGAGAGAAAAGGCATATCAGAGACCAGGAATTTCCTGCCTTTGGTTCCATTGGCTACCGATTTTGTAAAGAACACCATGGATTCCGGGCTTGCCTGGATTGTGGAATCTTCCCCTTGCATGACCATGCTCGAACTGTCACCGATCAAAAGGACCTCGATCGGGCTCTCGGAAAGAATCCGAGCAAAGCTCGCATCATAGCAAGTAATCATTGTGATTTTTTCTTTTTGTTTCTTTCGCTTTGCGAATTCAGGTACGGTGAGCATGATACTCCATAAATGCCTCGTAAAGGCGCTGTTCTGGTGTTCCTTGAAGAATCTCCAAGTGTCGGTTCAATGTGTTTTTGTCTCCGCGGGCCAGCGGGCCGGTCAGGGCGGATTCCCTTAGGTGCATAAAGTTTTGAAGGGTTTGTTGAAGAATGGGTTGGAAAGCCCTGGAGGGAAGGTCCGGCCCTGCAGTCATGGCAGCATCCCAGAGTAGGACTGAGAAGTTTGAGATCATCGAACAATTGAGGTGATATCGGACTCGATCGCAATCCTTGATCACCAGGATTTGGTTTTGAAAAGTGGACCGGATGAGGCCAAAAAAATCCGGGTGCTTCTCAATCTCTTCCTTGATCACGGTGAGCGGAAATCTCTCGTAATTTTCCTTTGGGTAAAGCTCGGGTCCAAAGCTCATGAGAGGGTGCAGGGTCGTGGCCAAGGGCAGTGAGAGTGTGGCACTTGAATGGATTTGAGGGATTCTGGAGTAGCGATCGAAGAGGGTGATTGAGAGTGCGCTCAGAGCATCATCGGACACCATGAGCCAGAAATGGGTGAAGCGGGCTTCGGAAGATTCGCTGCACTCATTGAGCAGGTCATCAAGACCTGCAAGCTTTCGAGAGTCGGGGAAGATTTGATTCGGAGTTCCGAGGGAGTTCAAATAGTGGTGGAAGTGATGAGCGAGTCTGCCTCCGCCAATGATAAGTGGCTGGAAGCGAGTGGCTTTATGAGGCGAACCCTGCGGATTGAGACTCTTGTAATTCATTTCCATCGGGTACCGGTCGGAACATCCGATCCGGTCCTTTGAGTGTGGACCCTAGCACAAAACCCGGGAAATCAAAAGATCCCCACGATAAAGCTCGCCGCCTGGAGGGTCAACTGGCTTAAAAAGGAGATGGGGAGTCCCAAAAACGAAAGTGCGCCGGTCATGATCAGTGCGATCAGAATGAAAAAGCTGTACTGCCCGATTTGCTCGTATTTCTGCATTGCAGGATAGGAGAGCATGCTTTCAACAATCTTGCTTCCATCTAGGGGGGGGAGTGGAATCAGGTTAAAGATCCCAAGACCAAAATTGATCAGGATTCCTCCCTCCAGCATGATTCGAAACTCCTTGAAAAAGACGAAGTTGGGCGATGCAAAGCGCACCAGCAGGCAAAGTCCCAGGGCGCAGAGAAAGGCCATGGCGGCATTTGCAAGGGGACCTGCAAGAGACACCCAGAAAAGTCCAGGTCTGAACTTTCGAAATCGGTTTGGATTGATGGGCACCGGACGGGCCCAGCCGAAGAGCAGATTTGTCCCACTCAGCATTCCAATGACCGGGAGCAAGAGTGTACCGATTGGATCAATATGAGGAACTGGGTTTAAGGTCAGCCTCCCCGAGTTCTTCGCCGTGTCGTCTCCCCAATAATGGGCGATCAAGCCGTGCCCGAACTCATGACCCACGACCGCTAGGAGAAAGGGTACAAACTCATATCCAAGACGAATGATACCTGATTGGAAACTTTCCATAGAGCGTGAGACTAGCAGAAAATGGAAGGTACCGTGA
>JAGWXK010000079.1 GCA_018969905.1 Bdellovibrionales bacterium | reverse complement strand
TCGAAAAAGCCCTGAAGGATGAGCTTCACAAATAGTCAGGATTTTCCTATGCTCACAGGCATGAATCGAACTTTCCTGCCGGCCATTGCCATCCTTTTTGTTTGTGGTATTCAGACTCGGGCTGCGCCTCTCAGAACCACCTATTCCGAGCTGCCTGGAAAAAAACAGACTCGGGAAGTTTATCCGGATTTGAGTAGAAAAAACTGGTGGCTGTTTGCCAGTTTGGACCTTGGTGGAATCAATTATTCGAGTCGGGATGCTGCGCTCGTCGGAAGTCGGAGCGGTTTTGCACTGGGAGGGCGGCTTCTCGTCTCAAGGCATTCGGAAAATTTTGTAATTGATGGAGGATTGGGATGGAGGTTGATCTCCGCAAGTGGTGTGAATCCAACCAATTCCAATACGAAAGACACCATCTCCAGCAAAGTTCCCTATCTTGATTTTTCGGTCCGCTATCGGATCAGTGAACGATTCCAGTTGGGACCTGAATTTGAGTTTTGGCTTGGAACCGATAACGGCTTGAACCGGGACAATCTTTCCACGGAGACAAATAACGGAAAGTTCATCGGAGTCGAGGGGGTTTACGAATGGGATCGTCACAGAAAACATAGAATCGGCGCGCGCGTTTTGACCAGTGTGGGGGTCTCAAGCAGGACCGTAATCCAGTATCTTGCATTTTATCAAATCAGCTTCGACGTATTCGGTGAAGGTGAAAAGGTTGAGCCGGAACCGCTCAAATCTTACGAACAGGTCACTCCATCTGATCTCGAACGCGCCGAATCCCTCACTCCGAGCGAGCCGATTCCCATGACTCCGAAAAGCTCAAACGAGTCTCAGGATCAGAATCTCGGATACTCGGAGCCCGCTCCAGATGTGATGAGCACTCCGGCGCCGCCCGAGGAAAATGTCGAACCGGAAGCCACTCCGGCACCTGTTTCAAATCCGGAAGGCACAGATGTGAGCCAGAGGCCGGTGCTGACAAAAAGGCTCGTACTCACGCTTGGTACCAATGATCTTCCTTTCGGCCAAGCAGATGCAAAACTCCCGTTGGCACATCAAGCGAGGATTAGGAATATCGGGAAGTATCTTTTTAGGAATCAGGGCGCATGGAAACGGCTTGATGTTTCAGCCCACACCGATGAGCGGGGCGATGAAAAGAAGAACAAGACGATTTCCTTGAAACGAGCGGAACTCATCCGAAAACTTCTGATGGAAGGCGGAGTTCCAGGAAAAAGAATCAGGTCATTCGGTCTTGGTGAATCGATGCCTCTGGCGCGCGGAAATTCCGAGAAGGCATGGTCACGCAACCGAAGGGTTGAGCTTCAGTTTAGTGATGTGAAAGACTCAAGCTTGATCAAGAGGTGCTTGGAGCAATGAGACCCGATTCTTTTTTGGGTGGATCTGCTTCTTCGTAAACCTGCAGAAGGCTTACTGAATCAATTTACCGATTCTTTCGGGACGAAAAGACCAATGTGAATCCGAAAAGGAAACCCTGTGGGACATCCAGATCGCAAACGCCCTGCCGCGGATCGAGTGGAGTGAAATTACACCAAATACGCGACTGTCCCGGGTGTCGTCTCGATTGTCACCCAAGACAAAAAAATGATCTTCAGGAACCACGATTTCGGATTCATTCCTGATGCCCTCGAATGAATCATCCTCCAGCACCAAGTGTGTGTTTGAGTCCAGTGTCTCCCGGAACAGGTGCAGCTTGCTTGGAAGGTAACGACCTTCGGGATCGAAGCCTTTTTGTGCAAGCATTCGTTCGCGCTCGGTTCCGGTAATCTCGTTCTTTACGACAGCGTTTCCATTTAGGAAAAGGTTCTTTCCGATGAAACGAATTCGGTCTCCCGGAATCCCGACAACTCTCTTGATGTAAAGACTTTCCTGGCCTGCTTCAGGCGGTGTGAAGATCACCACGTCCCCCCGCATCGGCGGTTTTCCTTCGTTCAGATACCAAGGTCGATTGGCAAAAACTTCGCTGAAGGGAACATGAAAAGCATACTGGAACTTGTTCACAAACAAAAAATCCCCGATGAAAAGGGTTGGAAGCATCGAGCGGGTAGGTATGCGGAACGGCTCGATGATCGAGGAACGAATCCCGAGAATGATTGTGACAAGAAGAATGAACAGGGGAATTTGCTTTCGAATCATGGCATTTCCTAGAAAATCTTTACCTTGATTCCTTCCTTCTGCATGAACTCGCGAATTCGAACGGAATCAAGCGGCTCAAGCCTCCACAGCAAATCGTGCAGGAGATCGAGTGTTTTTTGTCCCTCGGGTGATCGCGCATTCTTTGTGATCGCATGAATGTCCCCTGTAACCTCCATGAGGTTTGTGATCAGCTGAGCCAGATCCTTGGAGAGAATTTTGCTTTGATCAATTTTCTCAAGAGTACGATTGAGGTTATTGCTGAGCTTATACAGAAGTTCGATCGAATGGGTGAGATCGCCCTTGTTCTGCTCGATCAGGTCCTGAATTTTTCCAGCCAGATTGAAGCTTTGCGAGATCAACTGGTCGATCCGTGGAGGGTCCACCCCTGCGATTGCATCTCCGGGCAGGAGCTGGGGAGAATCGATGGTGCCCGGGGTGATCTCGATATAACGCTCGCCGATAAGTCCCGCAAGGTTCACGTAGAAGCGCGAGTTTTTCCGGATTCCAGGGAGAGCGGCTTTCTTGACCGAGATCTTGAGACGGACCGGGGTATATGCAAGATTTGACCCTTGATCGGCACTTCCCGCTTCCTTTTCTGATACCTTTTGGTTCGGATTTGGAGCGAAGAATTCGATCTCTTCCACTTTTCCAACTTTGATTCCGGACAAGCGGACATGAGAACCAAGATCTATTCCACCCGCGAAGTTATAAGTCACGTAAAAATAGTTCTGGTCGGTAAACGGATTCTTAAAGCCAAGCAGCCATGCAAAGCCGATCGCAATCACGACGGTGCCGGTGACCAGGGCGCCCACTTTCGATTCATTCGTGAATTTCATGCAAAAAACATCGTAACGAACATTTCAGAGGAGCGCACTAAAAATAGCGGTCAGAATGAAATCGACTGTAATGACAGCAAGGGTGGCCGTCACCACGGCATCGGTGGTGGCCTGGCCTACTCCCTGGGCGCCGCCCTCGCAGCGAAGCCCATAGGCGCTTGCGATGGGCGGTATCAACATGCCAAATACGGCAGCTTTGGTGATTGCACAGATCAGGTCTATCGAACTGATGAACTGGCCCAAGGTGTTCAGGTATTCCTGGGAGTTGAAATGATACTTGGTAACGGCGGTAATCATGGCTATGAGAAGAGTGATGGTGATCGAGATCAGGGTAAGGCAGACAGTCGAGAGAATGCATGCCACCCAGCGGGGAAAGATGTGGTAGGAAACAACATCGATCTTCAGCAGCTTGAAGGCATCAAGTTGCTCGGTGATTTTCATCGACGCAAGTTCTGCGGTCATGGATGCACCCACCTTCGAGACCAGGAGAAGGGCCGGTACCGCGATTCCAAGCTCACGAAGGACGAACTGCCCTGTGAACCCCGGAATCATCGATACATTGCTCAATGCAAAATCCATGTGCCAAGCGATTTCGGAGGTCATCACAAGACCCGTGAAGCCGGTGGCAATGGAAATGATCGGCAGGCTTCCGATGCCGATGGACTCAATTGCATGTCCGATTTCGTTCCTGCGGTGAGGCCCGACCGAAGCCTGCTTGAAGAGTTTTCGAAGGAGTCCCAGAGCAAGGAACAGGGTACGAGAATGAGTCTGGAGTGGATCGCGTGCTTGGATCATTTCAAGGCTCCAACAAGGTTGATTACCCAATAGACAAAGTCATGAATCCACTCGAGCAGGCTTGTTGAGATGAAATTCGCAAGTACGATGTAGATGTTGATGTAGATTGCCGACTGGGTCACGGCTTTCCCGACCCCTCTTGCGCCGCCACTTGCGGTATAGCCCTTGAATGTCGAGATTGTCGCAACGATGGTACTGAATAAAGTCGAGCGGACCAGACCTTCAAACAGAGTCCAGGCTCCCGCAAATCTTGGGATCGAGGCAATGTATTGATATACGTTCATCCCGCTGAAGCTCTGGGCGACGAGTACGGCTCCCGCGACTGAAACGAACAGTCCGATCGAGAGCAAAATTACCGAAGAAAGTACGATTCCAAAAAACCTTGGAATGATGAGGTACTGAATCGGGTCTGTCCCAAGACTCTCGACCGCATCGATTTGTTCGGTGACTCTCATGCTTGCAAGCTCTGCAGTCGTGTATGCGCCGATTTTTCCCGCAAGCAAAAACGAGATGATGAGAGGCCCCACTTCCCTGATGGTTGCGGAGGTGTTGAGTCCCCCGAGGAGGGCCTGGGCGTCAAAGCGCCTTAGCATCGCATCGAACTGAAGGACCAGAATCGCACCCACGAAAACGCCCGCGAAAATGACAGTGCTCATGGTCCGCATTGAAACCTCGGCCACCTGGGCAATGATCGGCCTACCGTAGCCGGAAGTTTTCCGGTAAATCCGGATGACCTTACCCATGAATAGCCACGCGCCCCCGAATTCATGAAGCACATCGATCAGAACCTGGCCTGCACGTTCAAGATAATCCCCCAACCGCTCGTTCACTCAAACCTCCAGTCAGGAGGCAGAAGTGAGAGTGTTTCCTGAAAAAACTCGCTCACCAGTGGAATTTTGCTCCTTACCACGTCGGCAGGGGGTGCCATCAGGAGAATTTTGCCCTGATCCAGAAAAAGGATCTGATCCGCAATCGAGAGCGCGCAAGCCATGTCGTGGGACACAATGATGCTGGTGACCTTGAGCGTACGAGACAACTCATTGATGAGTTCGTTGATCGAGCTTGTGCTCAAAGGATCAAGTCCGGTGGTAGGCTCGTCAAAAAGCAGGTAGTCCGGCCCTGGAGCGAGGGTTCTTGCCATGGAAATCCGCTTTTGGACTCCATATGAAACTTCCCCCGGAAACAATGGGAGAATGTCGGGGGTAAGATGCACCAGTTTCAGCTTTTCATGGACGATTGCTTCAATTTCCTCAAAGTTGGGATCACGGCCGATTTTTTCCCGGTACTGGGGGGTTCTCAGGCCAAAAGCAATGTTGTCAAAATTGCTAAGGGAGTCCAAAAGCGCGGGATGCTGAAACACCATTCCGCATCGCTGTCGGACCTTTGGAAGAAGGTCTCTGCCCTCGTCGGTGAACATGGAGCTTACTTCATACTGATCCACATGGATTTTTCCGGCATCCGGTTCAAGAACGCCGATAATGTGCTTCAGTGTCACGGATTTCCCCATTCCACTCTTACCGAGAATGAAGAGAATCTCTCCTTTTTTCACCTCGAATGAGACGCCGTCGAGGATTTTTTTTGGCCCGAATGACTTGTGCACTTCCTCAAATCGGATGCTCACGTTGTTTCAGTCCCCCGGTTTGATGAGATGGCACTCGAGTAGATGAAATGCCTGAGCTCCGGGTCAAGAGTGTCCTTTACTTCCACAGGACTTCCGTGAACCTGAAGACCCCGGTTTTGGCAAAAACCGATACGATCCGAAACCTGATATGCGCGCTGAAGATCATTGGTGACCATGATGAGAGTGGTTTTGTTTTTTCGATGCAGTCTCAACATCAATTCCGCAATGGATTTCGAGGTGATCGGATCAAGTCCTGCAGTGGGTTCATCATAGAGGATGACCTCCGGCTCAATGATGAGAGCCCTCGCAATCCCAAGACGTTTCTGCATTCCACCTGAAATCTCATCGGGGTGCAAATGAGCGGCATGGTCGAGACCAACGGCCTTGAGAAGCTCCATGGAGCGACCTTCAGCCTCACTTCCGTGAATGTTCCTTGTCTCAGCGAGCGGAACAAGGAGATTTTGCAAAAGATTGAATGAATCAAAAAGAGCATTTTTCTGAAACAGCATGCTCACTTTTTCCGAATCCACCCGGATGGAACCCTTGGTTGGGGGGATCAAACCAGCAATCATCTTCAGGATGATGCTCTTCCCCGAGCCCGAGGGACCGATGATGCCAAAGGCTTCCTGGGTCTGGACTTTGAAACTGACTCCCTGAAGAATCAGTCGATCCTTGATCTGCAGGGATATGTCGTTCAGTTCGATCATAGTACCTCAAGCACCGGGATCAAGATCTCCTGTGCCAAGAGCTTGGAATTCAACGGAAGGTGCACGAGCTTTCTTTTTTCTGCAAGACATTCAAGAATCCTACAGAGTCGTTCCGGGTTCAGACCCCGAACCTCTGAGATTTGAAGAAGAAGATCCCGCTGATCGGAGTGGGTCCAGTCATGTTTTTCTCCCCGAACCAAGGCGTGAAGAAGATCTGAGAAAATCGACTCCAGGAGATCAAGCCCTAGATGGGTTTGAATCTGTGATCTGGAGAGGGATTCGACAAGTTTCATCCATTCGTGGGCAGGACTTGAGAGGAGACCGAGGATCTGTTCCCGCAAGGTCCAGACTTCTTCGCTTGAAAAAAGGATTGCTCGAGTGAGGCTTCCATTTGCCGATCTTGCGGCCACCTGGCCACGAGTGGAATTGAAGTCGAGGCCCTTTGAGGATTTCAAGATCGAGAAAAGCGGACCCGAGGGAATCGGAGAGAGTTTCACCTCCATGCATCGCGACAGGATGGTAGGAAGCAGCCTTGAGGACTCGGATGCAGTGAGAATGAAAATCCATTTTTTCGGAGGTTCCTCAAGCATTTTCAGGATTGAGTTTGCGGCAGCTGGAGTCATTCGATCCGCATCCGCGATCACCACTACCTTGAACGGTTCGCTTGACGGGCCAAGTCCCAATTTTCCCTTGAGTTCCCGAAAAGTTTCGATTTTATGGGCTCCGATTCGAGAGCCATCCTCAGGAGCTTCGGGATCAAACCAGTACAGGTCAAGCCATTGATCCCGAAGAGCTCGGGTACAGGAAGCACAATTCCCGCAAGGATTCCTCCCGGTCCTTTTTCTGGAGGAAGGAGAGTCACCGAAAAGGCCCGCATCCCCGTCTTCCTCGAAAGCCGTGAAAATCGACTCATCACAGAAAAGGGTCTGAATAAGATGGAGAACGATACTCTTTTTCCCCACGCCTTCAATCCCGGAGAAAAGAAGGGTGGAGTGGATGGAGCCCTTTTGCTCGAAGCGGTCAAGCAAAGGGGCCAATTTCGAAGAGTGAAATTCAATAAATGGGGTGGCAAGAGGAAGGGTTGTTTTCACAAAAAGTTCCTCAAGACCCGAAGGGCTGCTTCGCAGACTTGATCCGGGGATCTGTTTTTCACCTTCAAAATGCGGAACCGGTTTCGATTCTTTCGAATGGAATGAAGAAACCCCTTTCGTACTTTCTTTTGGAAGGAGATTCCCGCTTTTTCAAACTTGTTCGGATCCTGGGCGCGGGAAAGGCCTTCCTCTACTGGTAAATCCAGAAAAAAAGTAAGGTCGGGTTTACGTCTCCCGGTCGCCATGAGGTTCAATTTTTCGATCATGCCGATATCAAGTCCGCGGGCAAATCCCTGATAAGCGAGCGTTGAATCCGTGAAGCGGTCACAGAGAACCCACTTTCCGTCCTCCAGCGCTGGGAGCACTGTTTTATGGAAGTGTTCGGCGCGCGCCGCCTCATACAGAAACAGTTCAGTCAAAGGGGCCATTTCATGATGGAGGATCAAATAGCGAATCTGTTCCGCAACGATGGAGCCCCCTGGCTCCCGTGTCACAATGTGGGGAATTCGAAGAGCTTCAAGATTCCGGGAAAGGTTTCGGATCAGGGTGGATTTACCGCATCCTTCGGTTCCCTCAAAGGTGATCAGCATAGCCCCTTAGGTTTCTCAAAGGGGGGGAAATCTCGTCAAGGTTTAGTATTGATACTCTTCCTGAAAGGGGCTTGATTTTGGACGTCCGGGGGCAGGGGGTTCGATGCCATCAGGTCCGGTGGCAGGATTCGCGGAGCCCCCGGTAGGATCAGCTGAACCGCCATTCGTACCTCCGAAACTGCCTCCGGCATTGTCAGGATAGGGACCAAGATCCCCTTCGTTGAATTCGTCGCTGAGTGGTGCGTTTTTGAGCTCTTCTTTCAGGGCTTTCAGCTCCTGAAGTTCCTTCTTCAGATCCCGAAGTTCATCCAAGTCCTTGTCCAATGATTTCTTTTCCCCGCGGGGTTCTTCCATTGGGTCCGGAAGAGGGGGCTGCACAGCCGGGGGAGGAGGGGGAGCCGATCGAGATCGAACAACGACAGACTTCGTTGGGGTAGGTTCAGGTTTTTTATCAACAACTGCACGTATGGTGATTTTCTCATTTGATCGATCGACAATCTCGGTGTTCGGCTCAATATTGGCATCTTTTTTTGCCTCGACCTTGCTGTCTTTCGCTGTTGATGGAGGGGGTGCAGACGAAAGTTGGTACCACTGTCCCAGGGCAAGTCCAAGCAGTGATACGAGAATGCAGATCGATGCAAGTCGGCCTACGGAAAAAGATTTCTTTTGGCTGACTTTCTCTTCTTCCGAGGCCTGCTGTGCGGACTGAATCTGCTTTGCCTCTCGCTTTTGGCGGGTGTTTTGCAATATATCAAACATTTCGGCCATTGGATCGCGCTTTGGTCCTGAGGCCTCAGTCGCTGCGATTTCGCGCTCCATTGACTCAATTTCCTTTAAAAAGTCGTCTTGTTCCGGAGTGAATGTTGGAATGGGGGGAGGGCGGGATTCTTCATCGGGCGCTGCAGAAACGGGTGAGGAAGCAGTGGATGGCATGACTTGAATCTCGGGAGTTACGGAATCAACATTCTTTGGAGTAGAGGGAGTCGATTGCTGAGGGGTTCGCTTGGATTGGATCTGTCGCGCTTGTTCCAAGCGCCAGTCCAGAATGGTCTGCCAGGAAGAATCTTTCAAGCTGCTGGAAATACGGTGGTGAGGAAAAACCTCTCCATCGGCAATAAGACCCATGACTTCGCTTGTCTGGTAGGGGCCCGATCTGACGCCATCAAGATCGAGGAACCACTGATCAGTCATACAAAAATAGTAACATGCCGATTCCTTTGAGCAAAAAAAAACCCCGGTTTCCGCTCAGGAACCCGAGGTTTTTTCAGGCAGTTTGTTGACGGCGGATTTAGAGCAAGGCTCCGGAAACGTAGAGATTGAATTGCATGTTCTTCGCTGCATTGCCTACGCTCGAAGCATCCATTCCTACGGGTTCGACGGAAATGTACGGAGTGGCAGTCCAGCCTTTCAGGAACTCCCAATTTGCGCCCACATCGATTTCATCACTGTCATTTACGAATCCGGCACCCATTTTGGCCTGGGAGAGGAGCTCTGGATAGACCGAAGCAAAAGCCCCGAGGCCATCGTTGATCTGATAATCGACCTCAAACCAGGGCTGAACCACAGTAGTCACGTTTTGGGATGGTCCGGAAGCGTCGAAGAAGTTCTGCTGCAGGGTGGTCCCAGTATTGAAGGAGAAACGGCTATCGGTTAGTGCGATATCGAGATTTGCGATCACTTCCGCGCCCAAAAGCAGGCGGTTTTCCTGGGCGGCGCTCGAGGTGGGAAGCTTTAGGCGCGGGGTCAGGGTCAAATCGAGCGAGCTTGTTTTGACGACATGCCTGAAGTTCGCAAGGAAGCGGTAATCCCCGTTGCTGACGTTCATTCCTTCTTCCTGCGACGCAGCAGCGGTGATCCGAGCTTCGATGCCGAAGTCGAAGGACTCGCCAGGGGCAAGCAGGAAGCGGAAGCGGTTTTCGAGCTCCTCCGCAGAAGAGCTATTGCTGTCTGCTTGACTGAAATTTTTGGAATTCAGACCAGGGCCACGAAGAATTCCGAGATACCCGATTTTGAATTTTGGTTTGTTTGAGTCTGCTGTAGTTGAATCGACTGCGACACTGGTTCCGGTATTGCCAATAGTGGTCGTACTTTGCGCAAATGCCTGGATCCCCCCCAAAGCACACGCGCAAAGCACAAGAATGTGCTTGCTCATGATTTCCCCCTAAAAAACGATTGCTTTAAAAGGGTGAAGGCAAGCTCTACGCGCTGTCAAAAAAAATTTTCAAATCACCAAAAAAAACCCCGATTCGGGATTCCCGAACCGGGGTCATGAAATTTTAGCAAGTCAGAACTTAGTTCCGGTGCCCTCTGGGGCCGCGGTCACGATCGCGGTTTCCGCCGCCCATGGGACGACGATCGCGATCTCCGCCCGGACGTGGTTCCCGTGGAGGAGGTGGAACGTATCCTTCTGGAGGAGTGAGGAGCGCCTTGCGGGAGAGGCGAACCTTCCCTTGGGCATCCACATCGAGCACCTTCACTTCGATGATATCGCCTTCCTTCATCACATCACTCACGTTGTTGATGCGCTCGTAGGCGATCTCAGAAATATGCAGGAGTCCGTCCTGATTCGGGAGTACGCCGATGAAGGCACCGAAATCGGTGATCTTCTTGACCGGACCCTTGTAGGTCTTGCCGACTTCGACGACGGCGATGATGTTCATGATCATTTCGACCGCTTTTGCAGCCGCAGCTGAATCGTTTGAAGCAACGTTGCAAGTTCCATCGTCTTCGATGTTCACCTTGGCACCGGTCTTCGCGATGATGTCCTTGATGACTTTTCCGCTTGGTCCGATCACTGCACCGATCTGATCGACCGGCACCTTGATGGTGGTGATGCGAGGAGCGTTCGCATTGAGGTCCCCGCGAGGAGCGGAGATCGCCTTGCTCATTTCGCCCAAGATGTGCTGACGGCCTTCAAACGCTTGCTGAAGCGCCTGCTTCATGATCTCGCCATCGACGCCCTCGATCTTGATGTCCATCTGGATCCCGGTCACGCCGTCTTTCGTTCCGGCAACCTTGAAATCCATATCGCCCAAGTGATCTTCATCTCCGAGGATGTCAGAGAGGATCGCAACACGGGAGCCTTCTTTGATGAGACCCATTGCGATCCCGGCAACCGGTTTTGGAAACGGCACACCCGCATCCATGAGTGACATGGAAGCAGAGCAAACCGAGCCCATCGAAGAGGAGCCGTTTGATTCCAGGGTCTCGCACACGATTCGTACGGTGTACGGGAATTTTTCATGCTTGGGCATCATGGCCAGGATCGAGCGCTCGGCAAGAGCACCGTGCCCGATTTCGCGGCGGGATTGTCCACCGAACCGTCCGGCTTCACCCACGCTGTAGGGAGGGAAGTTGTAGTGGAGCATGAACTTGCCCATGGTGTTTTGGTACATGCTGTCGATGATTTGCTCATCGTCCGCCGTTCCAAGGGTGGTCACAGAAAGCACTTGCGTTTCACCGCGTGTGAACAGGGAAGACCCGTGCGCTTTTGGAAGAAGCCCTGCTTCAACCACGATCGGACGGATGGTCTTCGTGTCTCGGCCATCGATCCGCACCTTTTCGGAGAGGATCATTTCGCGCATGAGGTTGTACTGAAGAAGCTCTACCAGACGCTTCACTTCTTTTTCTTTTGCGTCGGCTTCTTTAGGATTTGATTCCTTGAGCGATGCGGGAACGAGCGCCTCAAGGGTCGCTTTCTTCGCATCCTTCACCATCTGATAGCGGGTCTGCTTTTCCTTGGTGCGAAGAGCCTTGTTGAGTGGATCTTTTGCAAGACCTTCGATCTGCTTCATGAGGTCAGCAGGTGTTGCAAGCGGAGTGAAGTCACGCTTTGCTTTTGCGCCGGAAACAGTGCGGAATTCCTCGATGAGCGCGCACAGTTTCTTTACTTCTTCATGGCCTTTCAGGATTGCAGCAAGGCAGTCGGCTTCCGGAGCTTCCTGCGCGCCACCTTCGACCATCATGATTGCGTTCTTGGTTCCGGCCACCACGATTTCAAGATCGCACTCGTCCTGAAGCTGATGCCAGGTCGGATTGATTACGAGTTGGCCATTGAGTTTGCCCACACGGACCGCCGCTGTCGGGCCATTGAAGGGGATATCAGAAATGTGAAGTGCGGCACCTGCACCGATCGATGCAGCCATTTCCACATCGGCTTCGTGATCGACCGAAAGCACGGTTGCGATCACCTGGGTTTCGTAATAGTAGCCTTCTGGAAACAGCGGACGGATCGGACGATCGATCAGGCGCGCAGCCAGAGTGGATTCAGAAGAAGGACGGCCTTCACGCTTGAGAAAACTCCCTGGGATTTTTCCGGCCGCGTAGAAGCGTTCTGCGAACTCAACGGTGAGGGGCATGAAGTCGATGCCGGCTTTTGGTTCTTTGTTGGAAACCGCGGTCACCAATACGCGGGTGTCGCCGTAGTGAACGAGAACCGAAGCATCGGCTTGCTTGGCCATCCGGCCGGTTTCGAGAGTGAGCTTTTTGCCACCGAGGGTGGTGCTGACAGTTTTGATATTCATCATAAGATGGAATTCCTTTTCATTTGATTTGATCCTCAAAGGATCAAAGATGTGGCCTCCCGGAACATCCGGAATCGCCAGAGTTTAAAAACAAAACTGCGAAGCATTGGGCGCACATTCCCGCTCGTGAGAGCCAAAAAGGTGCATGCTTCGCAGTCAAAAATTACTTTCTGAGTTCGAGTTTGGTGAGGAGCTGGGAGTAGCGGGCTTCGTCCTGAGACTTGAGGTAGTTCAAAAGACGGCGGCGCTGTCCAACGAGCTTCAAAAGACCAAGGCGTGACGCGTGATCCTTGGAGTGCTCCTGGAAGTGAGGGTTAAGAGTGTTGATGCGATCGGTGATGAGTGCGATCTGAACTTCGGTGGATCCAGTGTTCGTACCTTTGGTGCCGAAGGTCTGGATCAGATTGGCTTTTTTAGCCTTGATTTCGGTTTTACGAGCTTTGCCCATTTGCATGTGAGTATTCCTTAATGACAATATTGCTATATTTTCTTTTTTTAGTTCGTAGAGAGTTAGCACAGGGGGGCTTGGAGTGTAAAGTGCGATTTTGTTGAGTGAAAAGGCCGGACTATTGGGGTTTGGGAGGTTTGAGAGGACGGTTTTGCGAGGACGCGTTCCAGGACGCCCGGAATACCGTTCCGGTCGAAATGGAATCGGTTGCAAACTGCCCCTGAAGATTGGGTACGCTTTTTTCGCCACAGTTCCGAGGCGAGCCTGAATCGGCACGATTTCTGAATTGTCCGAGCCATGATTCCCAACTGCCCGGTCAAGAGCTCAAATTTATCGACAAGTCAGACTTCCCTCCAACACCGCATAGTCCGGAAGGGCTACTTCCGTCGGAAATCCGACAGCAGGGTCATCCAGCGCTTTCTGTGCCGTACCTGTGGGGCACAATTCTCCCAAAGCACCTTCAGTCCCCGCTATCACCAAAAAGTCCGCCGAATCAATGCTCCGCTCTATTTGCTTTTAAACTCCGGGGTCTCGCAAAACAGGGCAGCCCTGATACTCAAGGTAAACCCGAAAACGATTTACCGAAGATTCATATTTCTGGCCAAGGAAGCGCGAATTGCACACTCCGCGCGCCTTGAAAAAATCCCGAGGGATTCTATTTCAAGGTTTCAATTCGACGACCTCGAGTCCAGCATTCACACCAAATGCAAGCCCGTAAGTGTTTGTCTTTCCGTATTGCCGGGATCAAGATTCATCCTTGATTTTCAGGTGAACCAGATGCCGGCAAAAGGGAGACTTGCAAAAATCGCCCGGAAAAAATACGGCCCCAGAAAAGACCTGCGTTCGCGGGGCTGGAACAGGATGTTCAAAAAACTTCGTCCCCTCATGTGCGACCAGGTCGAAATCACATCAGACGAAAACCCCCACTATCCAAAAAGAGTGAAACAGCATTTTCCAAATGCGAATCATTTTCGGATTCCAGGTGGTCGTGGTGCGATCACGGGCCAGGGTGAGCTCAGGGACAAACGATTTGACCCGATGTTCGCGCTCAATCATACCTGCGCCATGCTTCGGGCGAATATCAACCG
>JAGWXK010000078.1 GCA_018969905.1 Bdellovibrionales bacterium | reverse complement strand
CGCCGCAAGAAGACCAAGATAGGGATTGCTGAAGTAGTGTGTCGTCACCGCAGCAAAGAATGCACCCACCAGGATGAAACCCTCAAGCCCGATTTGAATCACCCCGCTTCGCTCACACCACATCCCTCCGAGTGCGGCGAAAACCAGGGGTGCCGACACTCTGATGGTGGGCAAAATCCAATTTGAAAAGAAATCCTCAAGCATTCTTCCTCCTGACGAGCTTCCAAAGCCATCCCCAAAGCCCCTCGGCAGAAACTCCTAGAATGATGAGCCCCTGAATGAGGTAGGAAAGGTCCCGGGTGATCTTGTCGGTCTCAAGATCGAGACTTGCCGAACCCTTTTGGAGAATTCCGAAGAGAAACGCGGACGGGAGCACTCCAAGAATGTTCCCTCTTGCAACCAGAGCCACTGCGATTCCGACAAATCCGTAATCGGCGGAAAAACCGATCTTGAATCTGTGGGAATTGCCGAGTACCTCGACCAGTCCCACAAGTCCCGCGACACCACCCGCAAGAAACATTGAGCTCATCCAGGAACTGCCGCGTGAAATCCCATACGTTTCAGCTGCGACCTCACTCTCACCCAGAGCCTTCAGGGAATATCCCCAGGAACTCCTCCAAAGAACATAGTGAATTCCAACCGCGAGCAGGATCAGAAAGAAGATGAGCCACCCCATTGGAGCTCCATTGAAAACAGCAAAAGGCTTCAAATGAAAAGTCTCGGGAATAGAAATGGTTTCGGCCTGGGCGGAAACCGGATCCTTGATCGTATAGAGCGTGAAGTATGCAGTCACTCCGGCCGCGATGAAATTCAGCATGATCGTCGTGATCACCTCATGACTTCCCTGACGGGCCTTCAAAAACCCCGGCAAAAGACCCCAAAGGCCTCCCGCAAGGAATGCAAAAAAAGTGGCGAAAAGAACTGCAAGCGCAGGCGAGGAAATTCCGGCACCCAACACGCCTGCCCAAGCTGCGGCAAGTGCGCCCACCGTCAGCTGTCCCTCAGCGCCGATGTTGAATAAGCCGCCCTTCAGCGGGATCGCAACTGCAAGCCCCGTAAGGATCAAGGGAGCCGTGTAGAACAGGGTCATTCCGAAGTCATAGCCCGAGCCGAAACTGCTTTGATACAGTACCTGAAGAACTTTGATCGGCGACTCCCCCACAAGCCTGCAGATCAGAAGTCCGGCCGAGAGCCCAAGCGTTGCTCCCGCTACGGCGCGCAAAAAAGAACGAAAGGAAGCGTAACCGGTGGGCTTGTTCTCCTTTTTCATTTTTCCCCTCCTCCCATCACCCGACCAATCGCCCAAGGATCAAACTCCCGGCGCTGAAACTCCGCAGCAACGGAGCCGTTAAAAAACACGAGCATCCGGTCACTCAGGTCAATGAGCTCATCGAGTTCGGAGGAGAACAAGAGAATGGATTTGCCGGAATTCCGCTCCTTCATGATTGCCTCATGAATCCGCTCGATCGCGCCAACATCCACACCTCGGGTCGGGTGCGCAATGAGAAGAACTGAGGGATTTGAATCGAGCGCCCGCGCAATCACAAGCTTTTGCTGGTTTCCGCCACTCAGGCGCGAAGCCCATATGTTGACAAAGGGGGGCCTGATGTCGAAGTCCCGGATCGCCGCCTCAACCCGTGGACGCACTTTTGAACGGTCAATCATTCCACGACTGACAAAGCGCGGGTCCACATGTTGACCAAGAAGATAATTCTCCATCAGATCCTGATGAAGGAGAAGGCCCTCGGCCAAACGGTCTTCCGGCACCAGAGCCATTCCCGCACGCCGGAGAGCCAGAGGATTCGACCCCATGCGATTCGCGCCTGCGAACCGATACTCCCCGTCGGCAGAACGAAACCTCGAAGGGTTGGAGAGAAATCGCAAGAGCGTAGTCTGACCGTTTCCCTGGACTCCGGCGATTCCAAGAATTTCGGCGGGCCTGAGCTCAAGAGCGACCTTGTGAAGAGGTTCTTGAGCATCGGAAATCGAGAGTCGATCCAGGCGGAGGACGGCACGCGCATCTTCTGCTTTTGCAAAAACCTTGCGTTCCCCCTCGTACGTAAATGAGACCGGGCGCCCCACCATCATTTGCGCCAGTTCATCCTCGGTGGTCTCGGAGGTTGCCCGCGTGCCAACACACTCTCCGCGTCTCAAAACGGTGACCGCATCCGTATGAGCCAGCACTTCCTTGAGCTTGTGTGAGATCAGGATGATGGTCTTTCCCTCGTCCTTCAGACGCTTCAGGTTTTGAAAGAGGTCACTCACCTCCTGGGGAGTGAGGACCGCCGTCGGTTCATCGAGGATCAGGATCTCGGAGCGTTGATACAGGAGCTTTAGGATCTCGACCCTTTGTTGTTCACCAACCGAAAGTTCGTCGACCGGACTCAACCATTTTCCGAACTGGAGGCCGTAGGTTTCCGAAATATTCTCGAGCTCAGCGAGTGCCTTTTCGCGATTGATGCCAAAGAACCCGGGTTCCCGCCCCAGGATGATGTTGTCAAGCACGGTTTCGGGCCCCGCAAGCATGAAATGCTGGTGAACCATGCCGATCCCAAGCTTCATTGCCTGGATCGGGTTTTTGATCCGGACCGGTTTTCCCCGGATCAGGATCGTACCCTCTTCAATGGAGTGGATCCCGAAGAGCGCTTTCATGGCGGTGGATTTGCCGGCTCCGTTCTCACCGATCAGACCATGAATGGTCCCGGGCTCAACCCTGAAGCTCAGCTCCCGGTTTGCGAAAAATGATCCAAAACGCTTCGAAACTCCCCTGAATTCGAGTGCGCTCATTTTTTCTTCTGCACGAGATAATAATCGGGGACCTTGATCTTCCCGCCAATGATCTGGGAGCGCAGCTCCTCGAGCTGTTTTTTGTCGCTTTCTGAAACAAGTTTCGCATTGTGCTCATCCAGAGAATAATCCACCCCCTTGGACTTCACCCCGTAGCGAACCAGTCCTGTTTCGAATTTTCCCTCCTTGAACATCCGGATCGAATCAAAGACCGCCTCATCCACCCGCTTCATCATCGAGGTCAGGATGTATCCGGGCTTGATCCAGTCTTGATTGGAATCCACGCCGATTGCAAGCTTGCTCCTCTCGGCAGCGGCATCAAACACACCAAGCCCCGAGTTTCCGGCCGCCACAAAGATCACCTCAATCCCGCGATTGTATTGATCCAGCGCAAGCTCCTTTGCCTTGGGGGGGTTGTTCCATGCATCCCCCGTGACACCAAGGTAATTCGCGGTCACCGATGCTTTGGGATTGATCTTTTTTGCACCCGCCTCAAAGCCCATTTCAAAACGACGGATGAGCGGCACATCCATGCCGCCAATGAATCCCACTTTTCCGGATTTGCTGTGAAGCGCCGCCAATGCTCCCACCAAATAACTGCCCTCATGCTCCTCAAACATCACCGATCGAACATTCGGAGCCTTTGCATCCTCATCGATCAGAAGGAACTTTTGATCCGGAAAGCGTTTTGCGTTGTTCTTGACCGCCTCAAGCTGATGAAATCCCACAGCGATGATCAGATCGAATTTTTTTTCGGCAAACGCTCTCTGAAGGGTTTCGTAGGCCGAGTTATCCGGAGCTTCAACTGTTTTTGTGGTGAGGCCGAGCTCTTTTTCAGCGCGCTTTAAGCCTTGATAGGCAGAGGCGTTAAAGGATTTGTCATCCTTTCCGGAGCGCTCCAGCACGAGCCCCACGCGAATCTCGGACGCCTGCACGGCTCCACATCCGAGGACAGAAAACATCCCCGACAGAATCAAGACCACTCTCGCCACCCCGAATCGCCAACAACTCGAATATTCCATATCCATGGTCTTTATCCGATCCTGACCCCGTTCGTCGAATTGATTTTAGATCCCTCCGGGGCTAGGCTTAGGAACATGGCGGGGAAAGAAACAAAGCTCGGGTCGATCCTAAAGAACAGACGGGGACAATCCATTGTTCTCGTTGCAATCATGATCCTGAGCTTTCTGATGTTCTTTACCTTTGCCTTGAACACAGGCCTTTTGATTCATGCAAAAATCAGCGTTCAATCGGCGGCAGATGCTGCGGCCTATGCAGGTGCTGCCACCCAAGGCCGGTACCTAAACGCAATCTCCTTCCTGAATTATGACATGCGAAGGCAATACAAAAAGTTCCTCTTTCGAAACGCCTTTGTGGGGGCCCTCGGAAGCCCGTTTTTTCCGAGAAGATCTGATGATTCGCTGACCGGCAAGTATGACTTCCCGAAGTGGGATTTTTCAAACGGGTCCGGCAGCCCTGTCAGAATACCGCTCCGGGTTCCCGTGATCTGCGTCCCTCTGCTGGCACAAGGGATTCAATCCGACCGCTGCATGCAGATCAACATGAGAAACACCACAAGCGACATCAAAGACAAGCTCGGCATACTGCCGGGGGGAGGCAGCTCCATCATCCAAGCCCTCATTCAAAGCACACAAAACATTACAGACGCCATGGAGAAGACCTGTATTGGCCAGTCCGGAATCAACGAAGCCGTTTTGGTGTCCTGGTTGTTCAAGGGCGAAAACGATGAACAATATGTGGCGCAACTGGTGGATCAATGGTTTCAGGTGGCGGGTAGCGCTGCCAATCAGAACAAGGAGGGAGTGATCAGCCTGTTGCAGGGACTCGTAAAAGGGTTGGGCCTTTATCCCCGGAATATCCTGAACCTCATGCGAATCGAGACGCTCGCAACACTCATCAACACCCCCCCACAAAACGTGACATTGGATCAGGTGGAGGCATTTGAACGGGATTCAACCAAAGCGGAGAGAATGGAGAGAACCATTCTGGCCTACAAATCCGCACTTTCCAATCTCAATGGAGATATTTTCGACCCGGCTCTTGTGAACATGGAGGAGCTGAACCCCTCCGAGATGATCAAACTCGAGCGTATTTACGCAGGAAGTGCAGGGGGAACAGGCAACAACCAAAACACCGGATTGAACGTTTTTTACCAGGCTTCAAGGTTTGACAATTCGGGCGGAGATCCAAAGACGTTTTGCAAGAGCTTCGCGCAACAAATTCAGCTTCAGAAGATTCCCGTGGGGGTAAAGCTCATCCCCATCCCACGACGCAACATCATTTACGCGGTGAAGGTCCGGGCCTTCATCAAGCCCCGGGGCCTTCTCTTTGCTCCTTGGAGCGATGATTTTGAGCTGACTGCGCTTGCGGGGGCAAAACCGTTTGGAAGCAGAATCGGACCAAGAGCAATCCAATCCAGTTCTTTTGGAATCTCCTTGGATATGTCGAATGTCCTCATCAACGGAACCAAGGTTTGTGATACCGGCGGAGTGTCCAACGATTGCCCCTTGCCTGATCTTGAGGTGGGTGCGGGAAAAACCTTTTTCGATACCGAATTTCTTGTGCAAATGAAATCCCTGTCTCAGGGGACAAACCCGAACTACACCTTGGATGGGGTGCTCAAGGCCCAGTACCATGCAATGGCCCCTAATCCGACCGAAGTGGGTCGGTATGGGATTCTCCCCAAACCCCCGGCAACCAAACCCAGGGACATGAGATTCCAATTCATCCCTTTCTTTGACGGGACAGGAATTCCTCAAAACTCGGAGTTCGGATCCAAAATCCCCATTTATCGATTCTACGCCCCCATCTATCCGGCCAACCAGGGCGATCCAATAGCTTTTGTTCGTGATTTTTTGAGTTTTTTGAAGGAGCCCGTCAGTTCACCCTATGGGTTCAATCCGGAAACCATTTACAACACGGCCATGGATTCAATTCAAAGATACATCACCGGCCCCTTGGAGACAGTCAATGGCTCTGAAAACAACGAATCCCGCACTTTTGCGGCCATAGAGTTGCCGATGTACAATCTTCTCCCTCCGGACCAAGGTAAGTTTTGGCTGACCAAGGAAGCCGAGGTATCGACATCCTGGGGGCCTCGACATATCAGAACCTCCGAGTCAACCTTTTACACCCCTCGCTTCGGGTACTCAGTCAAGCATGCCGCGCTGCGCGAGCTTCTGAATGAAGGCCTTACTTCGATGGATGATGAGATCGAGAGCATCCCGCACTGAGAGCAAAAAAAAACAGTCAAAGGCTTGCCAAAAACGTCATTTACTCGCTAGCTTTCTCCGAGTACTCATTTGCAAAAGATTGAAGGAGATCCCCCATGGCGAAAAAGAAACCTGCAAAAAAAGTGGCCAAAAAAACCACGAAGAAAACAGCGGCGAAAAAGAAAATCATCAAGAAAAAGGCACCAGCAACGAAAAAAGCCGCGAAAAAACCGGCAAAGACGTCGGTGAAAAAAGCAGCGCCGAAAAAGACGACTCCAAAAAAGGCCGCAACCAAGAAGACCCTCGCAAAAAAACCAGTCACAGCCAAGAAGCCTGTGACAGCGAAAAAGCCAGCTCCCAAAAAAGAAGTTCAAATCAAGACTCAGAACTCACCCTCTCTGGCCTCGGCAATCGCGGCGACAGCGGCAGTGGGGGCACTTGGCGCAACGCTCATGGATCATGATGCGGTTGCAGATGAAATGTCGGATGCCGATGATATGGGCATGGAAGAAACCTTCATCGATGATGAGGAGTCTCTTCGAGAAATGGATGAAGAGGAAGACGAAGAAGATTACTTTGCGCGAGGGTTCGATGAAGATGAGGACGAAGATTCCGAATCCATGGACGAGGAAGACGAAGACTACGGAGATGAGGACGAAGATGATTCTTTAGGCGACGAAGACGAGGATTTCGCCAATGAGGATGAAGATGAGCTTGATCTGGACTCTGACGAGGATTTCAGCAACGAGGATGAGGATTAATCTCCTCTAAACCCATAAACCGATTCCGGGGGAGCTCATTGTGGACATCCGTGACGTCATCCATGGCGTGATTCAAATTGAGCCTCATGAGCTCCCCGTGATCGAGTCCTATTTCTTTCAGCGTCTCCGCCAGATCCGGCAGACAGGCTTCGCCGAACACTCCTATCCCGGAGCAACCCACAACCGATTCATCCATTCGATCGGAGCCCTCCACACCATCACCGAAACCTTTGAGGCAATTTTCGAGGGCTTGCGGAAGCGCAATCCGGAAGCATGGCGCAGGTTTCGCGCTCTTTCCCGTTTTGCCGCCCTACTTCATGACATCGGACACGGCCCACTTTCTCACACCACCGAGTTCGCCATGCCCGAGGTGTCGAGGCTAGGTGCTCACTCCCACTCAAAACGCAAAGCCACTCACGAGGACTACACGCTCAAGATCATTCTGGATTCGCCCCTCACCCCGCATCTTTCCAAAGCAGGGGCCGTCCATGGATTCACCCCCTCCCACATCGCCGCCCTGATTGAAACCGATGTCCCCGCAGATGAGTCTTTTTTCAAGGAGCGGATTGACGGTGAAACACTGGATTTCAGGCCCATTCTGCATCAGTTGATCTCAAGCGAGCTGGATGCGGACCGAATGGATTATCTGAGACGCGACAGCTTCTATTGCGGAGTGAATTACGGCGAATTTGACTACTCCTGGATTTTAAGGAACCTCGGCGCTCACACCAAGGACGGCCAGGTGTTCCTGACTCTCAAGCATCGTGCGCTTTATGCCTTTGAGGATTTTTTGCTCGCGCGCTTCAACATGTTCTTGCAGGTCTACCTCCATCACAAGACGGTTGTTTATGACGAGATGCTTGCGAACTTCTTGAATGACCCGGAATGCGACTACAAGCTTCCCTCCGACATTGAGGCCTATGCCCAATGCACGGATGCCCATTTGTATTCGCATTTGGCAAAGTCGAAGAGCCCTTGGGCAAAACGAATTGTCGAAAAGCAACCATTCAAGATGTTTGTCGAAGTCCACAGTGGAATTCCATCGACTGCGAACGCCAGAGAACAGCAGGAGCGTGTGTTCAAGAAAGCAAAGCAAGAGCTTGAAACAAAAGGAATCGAGTACATCGAAAACGTCTCGACCGGGATTCTGTCAAAATACTTTGGAAAGTCGGATCATCCAATTTTCGTGAAGTATGACAATCTGTACTCGGACCCAAGTCACATTCCGGTTCAAAAGTGCACCTCCCTCTTCACTCAGTATCCAAACAGCCGCTCGATCTCAAGGCTGTTTGTTTCTCCCGAGGACCATAAAAAATTGGCGGCTACGCGGACCCGCGAAAAAGCCATTTTGTTTGAGTAGCAATTAAGCCATTGATATCAAATGGGGAGTTGTTTTTTTGCCCCAGGGATGGTCGGCGGCCACCGAGCACAGCAAAGAACCCGATGACTCAAGTTTTTCAGGGACCTGCCGAATCGTGGACAGAGGGACAACTATGCCAACTCAAAAGAATTTGCCTGCGAAGAATGATTTTGGCGCGGATCTTCTGGCCCTGGCTTCCGGCCTCGGACGGATCTTCTTCACATGTGTGTGGACCTCCGCTCCCTTTTTGTCAGCATTTGCAGGAGAACTCGAAATTCAGGCGACTCCGGCCGAGGTCCCGGTCTACGAGATTACTGCAACCGGGCAAAAGAACCTTCTGGGAAAAACACCCTTGAAACTGAAGGACATCAACACCGAGGAACCCAAGGTACTGCTACTGGAGAGCCCGGGCTATGCTTCCGTGTACCTTCCCTTGTCAAAACTCAGGTCCAAGGCTTCCTTCAAATTGAATCTGCGACGCCTTGAGGAGTGGAGCCTTCTTCAGGCTCCAAAGAACGAAAACCCCATTGCGAAGATCGAACAAAAAGCGGATCAACTGGTCGAGAAAATCATCACAATCCAGAGCCTGATGGACTCCCGCAAGACCAAGGAAGCACTGGTTCTGGCCGATGACCTGAAGTCGCAGTATCCCGGAAGCTTCGGTGTGAAAATGGTTTATGCAAACGCGCTGCTGCTCAGTGGTGAAAAAAGAAAAGCGCTGGCGATTTACTCCTCGATCCTCGAACAACTGCCTGCGAATCAGCGGGGCATGAGGGAATCGGTCCGATTGATTGTAAATCAACTGGGTCAGGCCGTCCCGGACGCTGGTTCAATCAGGAGTCCAGCACGGGTGAAGGGCGGTAATCCATGAGCAACTTCGGGATCGGTGCGTTCATTGCTGTAGCGATTTTGCTGTTCACTTTCCTTCACTCCAATATCAGTGTGGGAACATTCCTGAACTATGAAGGAATCGCACTGGTTTTCGGAGGAACCCTTTCGATCCTGCTCATCTCCTCGAATCGGGACACGATCTCCCTGCTGAAGAGCCTTTTTCGTAGAATCATGCGAAAAAAAAGGAGTTCGGAACTGAAGGCCATTCTTCTTGAATGTTCACAAAAAATCGCAGCCGGCAACGTGCCAAAAGAAACCGGCCATCCATTCCTGGACCGCGCCCTTGGTTGGCTCGCTGTGGGCCTGAAGGGCGAGACTCTCGACAAACTCCTGCTGGACGGTGCCAAAGTCGAGCTCGACCGATACGAACAGGCGGTTTCGGCCATTGGCAATCTCGCAAAGTATCCCCCGGCGCTCGGAATGATCGGTACCGTTTTCGGAATCATCTCGATTTTCAACGGCCTCAATTCAGAACTCGGACAAAGGGACCTGGGGGTAAATCTTGCCTTTGCAATGACCGCGACCATGTATGGCCTGGTCATGTCCAACTTTGTGATTAGCCCGGTAGCGGATTTTCTTCTTCAAGCCATGCAGGAAGAGCAAAGCGATCTCTCCATGGTCGTGGAAACCGTAAGGCTGTGGAGTCAAAAAGAAGGAACCTTTTTCATCAAGGAGAACCTGGAGCTTTATCATGCTGCTTAACAGGACGCGCTCTAGAAAGCATGCCAATTCCGAGGGCAGTTGGGCGATCAGCTATGTCGACTTGCTGACCTTGCTCCTTTGTCTTTTCATCATTTTTTATAGCGCTGAAAAGTTCAAGGGGAAGAATCCTGAAACACAAAGCTCCATCATCAAACTTGCATCCAAATTTACCGGAACGGAAAAAACGGTCCAAGGCGAAACCACCAAGGCTGTCAAAGCGGTCACACAAATGGAATTTCTTGATTCCATTGAATCCGCGATGGCAAACCGTTTTAAAATAGAATCGGTAAAAAAAGACGGCCTCTTGGAAGTCAACTTCAAGGACATTTCTTTTTTCAGATCCGGTTCGGTGAGTTTGAATCCGGAGGCACGGGCCGAACTAGAGGAAATGATCCGAGCTCTTGAACCATATAAGGACAGCATCCATATCATCGTCCAGGGGCACACCGATGCTCAACCCGTGACCGCAAAAAGAAACCAATTTTCTGACAACTGGGAACTCAGCGTGATCCGCGCCACCTCCGTGCTGAAGCTGTTTCTCATGGAGGGCTACTCCCAGGACTCCCTCTCTGCTGAAGGATTCGCGGACAGTCGATCAGTTGGGCGGGACCCTGCTGTTTCCGAAACTATCACAGAGGAAGAACTTTCTCGCATGAGAAAAATCACTCTGCGGATCGAACCCAGAAGGACACCATCTTCACGTGGCATGAAGCCCGGCCCGGGAGGCAGTCCATGAGACAACTTGCCCTTCCCGTAGTTTCCATTTTTTTTGCATGCCTTTTCACCTTTTCCACCGCCTATGGCTTAACGGACGAGATCACATCATCCCAGGCAAAACTCAACCAGCACTACCAAGAGCGGGCTCAAAAACAATTGGACCAGCTGATTCCAAAGGGGAAGTACACCGTAAGCGTGAATGTTTCACTGAGAACCCAATCCCCCGAAGATTCGGCCTCCTCCATTCGTTTACCGTTAGGACTGAATCCGGTTCCGAAGGCTGAGCTTGACCCCGAGCTCTCTCCGGGCGAGGCATTCCAGAGCTCCATCGAGAAGATTTCGCTGACTCTTGCCATTTCATCTGAAATCACACCTCCGATCCGGAGCTTCATCAATCAGTCCCTTAAAAGTGCTCTGGACCTGGATCCAGACCGGGGTGACGAGATCCTGTTCCAGGATCTGCCGTCGGAACTCACACAACTCTGGTCGATGTCTCCAACCGGGTCTGCACCCGGGTTTCCAATAGAGTCAAAAACACTTTGGATTGCATCGGTGGCCCTGTTCCTTTTCCTTGCCGGAACACTTTTGATCGCATTGTTTTTGAGGCGGATCTCGAGTTCACTTGCCAATGAGGCCCGCCAGATTTCATCCTCCCTGAAGGAACTCGCGGTTGAGACTCCCAATCGCATGTCATCCGGTCCGTCAGCAGGATTTTCCGGAATGGATTCCGTTTTTTCAAAGCCGGGAGAGAATGAAGCTTTGTCCAGGAAAGAAGAATCATTGGTTGCCGCACAGGCTGCCGAGCAGGAGAACTTTTGGAATAGCCTTGAGGCGGAAGCCTTGCGGATGTTCTGTCTTGATTGCCTCGCCGGTCAGCAGACAAGGAAATTTCCCACGGCACTACTGAACTTTATCCTTCCTCCCGCAAAATGTGATGAGCTTGAAAAATTGATGGAGTATGAAAAATCGAATTTCCCTTTGCTCGAGGATGAGGTGATCCACCCCAAGGACGTACTCGAAACCTTCCGAGCAGGGCAAGCCGAATATCGCAGAAATGGGCGATCACCCACTTCTAGAATTGCGATCCGGGTTCCAATGGAGCGCCTGAAATCAATTGTAGATGAAGAGGGCGCCCTTGTCGCAGTCTTGCTGATCAATGCCTTGACGCCGATTCGTCGCTCGACCCTCACCAAGGGCCTGAGCCTTGATTTGAAAATGAGGCTTTCGCAAGCGTCTCGCAAAAAAGTGAGCATGGTCGAGCACAAGAAAGCGGAAATGGATTTGATTCAGGTGCTTGAGAAATGGGCAACCACCAGTCGTGAAGAGCCTGACTCAATCACCCTGAGTCACCTGTCGGGCTTACTGATGGAGGCCACCTCGTTTGAAGACGACGAGGCATTGTACCACTTCCAGAAATCAAACCCCAACACCCCCTACGAAGGCCCCTTGCTTGCTTGTGATGTGCTTACTTCTGAGGATTTTGAGTCGATTGAAGTACAGGTTCTGGCTCTGGCCACCTTTGGATACTCAAAGGAGTCGATCGCACGGATTTCATCCTCCCTCAACGGGAAAAGAAAAGACTGGTACGCGAGTTTTATAGAAAAGATGACAGCGGAAAAACCGGGATTCATGTCGCCAGCAGTAAAGCAGGCAAGACAACAGGTGGCGAAAATCATTGAAAACAGACGTGGGGCGGGAGTTCCAGGTGCAACTGAAAAAATTCCTGCTTGAACCCTTTTTGTTTTTCTCACTCGTCATGATCGCATCGCCCCTTCGCTCAAGTGCCGAGGATGCCGGGGTCTTGCGGAGTCCTGCCTACCGTCATGAGTTCAGTTTGGGACTTGGATTCTATTCACTGAGATCATCCTCCTCGGCCTCGCCCCTGTCCGGAATCGGGGCTTTCACACTCGGTTACCATTATTCTGTTTCCTCGATCTGGCAGGTGGAGGCAGCCTTCCAGAATATCGCATCGTTTTCGAAAAGCGGTTATACTTCGGCTGCATCAGGCTTTGATCTCGGGGCCACCTATTGTTTTTTCAACTGTTCTCCTGAGCGAAGTGATTTTCCCGAAGTGGGATCGCTCTCTGACTACGACACGTGGGGAGCCAGGGTCAGTCTTGGTTTCACACATCGATCATTCACCCTCACTTCCGTGGTTGTAAGCTATACTGGACTCTATGTGAAACCCGAGATTCTCTACCACTGGTCTTCTCGATGGATCATTCTTGGAAATATCTATTACTCCAATCTGAAAAACGGGAGCGCGTCTCTCAGCCTGATCCACTTCGGAATCGGGCTTGGACTCCAGTTTTGAGAGCAATCGACTTCCGTACTCTTTAAACATGGGTCAACTCCAACCTTGAAAGAGGCATTTTTGTGAGTCAATGGGGACACCCCTCACAATCCATGCCTTTCAGAAAACGGCATTTAATTTGAGTCAATTCGGCTTAAAAACGTGTCTGAGAAGACACGTTCTCAGTCACAAAACCAAGGGGTAAAATGGGAGTCATCACGAACGGGTCCTTGAACTCCACAGGTAGCGGAAATGTTCTGGGACTAAAGATTGTTTCAAGAGTTTTCGATGAGAGCTTGAGGACGCGCAATGCTTCAGGGTTCAAGGATTTTAATAATCGCTTTTTCTTTCGCCATGACTGCATGCGCCCCGACGGACCCGGAAGCCTGGAACTCCATTGCTGGCTTGGTTGAGCAAAACAAATCCTCTCAAAGTCCGACACCGACACCAACATCAACTCCTGCCCCGACCGCAACTCCGACTCCCACTCCGACTCCAGCTGCACCCGATACAAAACAATTCCGGATCGTCGCAGCCCCGTCCGGTACTACGAACTTCCCCGCCACCACTCTGAACTCGGGCCAATCCGCAAACCTGCGCGCCATCATCTACAATGTCACCACCTCAACGGTTGAGCGTGAGGTCGCCGCTTCTTGGATTCCGATTGGGTCGCTCAACTCAGCTGATGGCACCACAAGCAATGGTGGAAAGTATTTTCAGTTTACGGCAACCACCGCAGGAAGCGGCTTCATCCAGGCCTTCCTTGACCCGAGCGAATCCGCTGCGGGCTTGAACTCCGCCGCAGTCTCCGGGCTCATCACCTCAAATGTTCCCGCCATTCCGGCCAACATCACCATATTGGGCGGAAACAACCAGATAGGAACCATCAATACCAATCTTGGAACCGCCTTCTCGGTCTTTGTCACTACGGCAGCGGGAACTCCCGTCACCGGAGCAAATGTGACCTTCGCTCCTGCGTCTGGTGGGGGCTCCGTTACCTGCGGAACTGCAGGCGTGGTCTCGACCGCAAGCGGAATCGCAACCTGCAATACCATCACTCTTGGATCATCCTCAGGCAACCACACCTACACGGCGGTGGTTGCGGGGGCAGGTTCTGTCACTTTTGGTGCGACAGCAGTAGCCGCTCCGACTCCCACTCCGACTCCAGCTGCACCCGATACAAAACAATTCCGGATCGTCGCAGCCCCGTCCGGTACTACGAACTTCCCCGCCACCACTCTGAACTCGGGCCAATCCGCAAACCT